>JAMWCL010000017.1 GCA_023819035.1 Candidatus Omnitrophota bacterium | reverse complement strand
TCTCATAGGGGTCCTCAAGTTCAATCTCCTTGGCTACTGTCACCCCATCCTTTGTAATGGTGGGTGAGCCAAACTTTTTATCTATAACCACATTCCTACCCTTTGGACCTAAGGTTATCTTAACTGCACGACTTAACTGCTCTACCCCATTTAAGATCTTACGCCTTGCCTCTTCCTGGAATAACAATTGCTTTGCCATCTTCCCTCCTCCTAAATACCACTTTTGGTGGTGTTAAATTTTATTTTATAATCGCCAGGATATCCTCTTCCCGAACAATCAATAATTCCTCGCCGTCCTTAGTAGTAATCTCATTGCCCGCGTATTTACTATACAATACCCTATCTCCTACCTTAACCTCCAAAGCGCAAACCCTTCCATCATCTAAAACCTTGCCCTTACCTACTGCGATAACCTCTCCTTCTTGCGGTTTCTCCTTAGCAGTATCCGGCAAAAGTATTCCTCCTTTGGTTTTTGCCTCTGCTTCTAAGGGTTTAATTACTACCCGGTCAGCCAAAGGTTGAATCTTCATTATCCACCTCCATTTTTAAAGCTTAATTAGCAGTCTAAATTCTAGACTGCTAATTATAAAACAAAAAAATTTTTTGTCAAGTCTTTTTTGTATTATTTTTATTTAACCGCACGTACTCCTCAATCCGTTTTTTATCTTCTTCTTTAATCTCAATAAATTCTACCCCTAATTCAAAAACCTTACCTTTGCCCAATCTGCTAAGCTCCTTTATCCAGACGATCCTGCCTTTGGTGAAGATAAATCTGGGTAGTCCGGGTAAGATAAACTTAAACAGAAGAATACTACCGGCCTCAAACTGGTCAAAAACCCTTAGACAAAGCCCCCCTCCACTTATATCCTTGGTGCTGGTCACCAAAAAAGGAGCGGTTTTATCATCAAATAATTTATATTCTATCTTAATAGATGTAGTTAAACGGCGAAATCTCCTTTTTTCTATCTCTGACATAGATGATGATAAATTAGATTTAATCCTTTAAGGGTCAGATCCTTATCTATTTTATCAAAAATCCTGCAGTATCTTCTTAAAAGCCTGATATCACCACCTGTACCAATAATGAGAGAACTTCCTCCCAGCCTTTCCTTTATCTTCTTAGATAATCCCTCAATCATTGTGGCATAACCATAGAGTACTCCGCTTAGGATACAGCTTTTGGTATCACCGCCAATAAATTCCTTAGGTCTTTCTAATCTTATCTTGGGTAATAAAGCTGTCTTCTCTGAGAGCGCTTCTATAGAAAGCCTTAAACCAGGCAAGATCAATCCTCCTAAATAGGTCTTATCCTTTGAGATGATATCAAAGGTAATTGCGGTTCCCAAATCTATAATAATCAAAGGGGCTCGATGAAGGTTTATTCCTGCATAAGCATTCACCAGACGGTCCTGACCCAATCCTCTTGGATTGCGGTAAAGATTCTTTATTGGCACCCGGATATCTTTACCGAGAATGAAAGGGTTAATCCCTAATAATCTTTTTATATCTTTCTTAATAACAGCAGTAAGATAAGGAACCACGCTACAGATTACTGCGCCATCTAATTTAAATTTAGCTATTTTTTTCTTTAATATCCTTCTCTCATAGTTCCTTCCACAAATATCAAAACGCTTAATTATTCTATTGGCCTTAAAAATCCCAAAGCTGATATTAGTATTACCGATATCTACTGCTAACAACATCTTTATTTATCCCTTTAGAATCCAAGGCTAAGCTTAACTGTTTTATTTTATCCCTAAGCATAGCTGCTTTCTCAAATTGTAAATTCCGAGCAGCAAGTTCCATCTCATATTCTAACTCAGAAATATAAGTTTTCAAGTCATAAGTATCCTTATCCTGACCGGTAAGCTCCTGAACAAATCTTTCTGCTTCATACAGATCTTCAATTCCTTCGCGAATTGCTTTCTGGATTGTCTTGGGACTGATTTTATATTTCCGATTATGCTCAAGTTGAATATCTCTTCTACGGTTACTTTCCTTAATAGCTTTTTTTATAGAGGAGGTAAGATTATCGGCATACATAATCACTGTACCATTGATGTTTCGTGCTGCCCTTCCTGCGACTTGAATTAAGGAGGTTGCTGAACGTAAGAAGCCTTCCTTGTCCGCATCCAGGATTGCCACTAAAGATACCTCAGGCAAATCCAAACCTTCTCTTAAAAGATTTATTCCTATCAGGCAATCAAATTCTTTTTTTCTTAAATCCCTTAAGATCTTTGCCCGATGAATCGTCTCAATCTCTGAATGCAGATACCTTACCTTAAGCCCTTTTTCTTGCAAATAATTAGTCAGATCTTCAGCCATCCTTTTAGTTAATGTGGTAACCAACACCCTTTCATTTTTCTTTTGCCTCTTTTTTATTTCTTTAATTAAATCCTCAACCTGATTTTCTGTGGGTTTCACGATGATTTCCGGGTCAACCAAACCTGTTGGGCGAATAATCTGTTCGATGAGCCTGCCTTTACTTTTGTTAATCTCATATTCATCAGGAGTAGCGGAGACAAAGATTACCCTTTTGGCTAATTCCTCAAACTCCTCAAATTTTAAAGGACGGTTATCTAAACAGGAGGGAAGCCTGAATCCATACTCTACCAAAACCTCTTTGCGCGAACGGTCGCTCTCATACATACCCCTTAATTGGGGAAGCGTTACATGTGATTCATCAATTATAATGAGAAAATCTTCAGAAAAATAATTAATGAGGCAATATGGCCTTGAGCCGGGAGGTCTGCCCGAGAGGTGACGGGAATAATTTTCAATCCCATGACAATATCCTATTTCTTTAAGCATCTCCATATCGTAGCGGGTACGCGTTTCTAAGCGCTGGGCCTCTAATAATTTATTATTCTTTTTTAAAAAATTGACCCTGTCTATAAGCTCCCATTCAATGGATTTAAGTGCTGATTCAATTCTATCTGCAGAAACAATAAAGTGTTTAGCAGGATAGATGGCTACCTTATCTAAGACATTTAGAATCTTACCTGAAACCGGATCGAATTCAGAGATCTTTTTAATTCTATCCCCAAAAAATTCAATCCGTAATGCTTTCTGTTGATAAGAGGGGAATATCTCCACAACATCCCCCCTTACACGAAGCCTTCCTCGGATAAACTCATAGTCGTTTCTTTCATATTGAATCTGAATAAATCTTGCAATCAGCTCATCCCTTAAGATAATCTGATCATTTTCTACAAACACCAGTAAACCCCGGTATTCCTCAGGAGACCCCAGGTTATAGATACAAGAAACCGAAGCAACAATAATTACATCCTTACGTGCCATAAGGCTTGAGGTGGCAGAGAGTCTTAAGCGATCTAAACGTTCATTGATAGAAGCATCCTTTTCTATATAGGTATCAGTGGAAGGAATGTAAGCTTCAGGCTGATAATAATCATAGTAACTTACAAAATATTCCACTGCATTGTAAGGAAAAAATTCTCTGAATTCCGAATATAACTGAGCGGCTAAGGTTTTATTATGGGAAATTACCAGGGTAGGAAGATTCACATTGGCAATTACATTGGCTAAGGTAAAGGTTTTCCCTGAACCGGTGACCCCCAAAAGGGTCAGATATCTTTCTCCGGATAAAAGCGCCTCAGTTAACTGCTTAATTGCCTTTGGCTGGTCACCGGCGGGCTTATAATCTGAAACTAACTTAAATCTTTCCATAAGGAAATAACCTAAAGGACTTCCAGGCTTATATCTACAGAGGGAGCAGAATGGGTTAAGGCACCGATAGAAATCATATCTACACCGGTGGAAGCAATCTTTTTAATATTCTTAAGATTAATCTTGCCAGATGCCTCTAATTTTGGCTTTAAACTGTAAAGACAGCGCTGAATCCGGTTTCTTATTGCTACTGCCTGCTTTATCTTCTTTATACCTATGTTATCTAACATGATAATATCAGGTTTCTCCTTAAGGGCAAGGTTAAATTGTCTTAGGTTCTTTACCTCAATCTCCAATTTAATCTTTTTGGGTTTCCTTGCCCTAGCAAGCTTCAGGGCATCCTGGATCTTCTGCAAAGAGGGATACTTATCTAAGCTTGCTAAATGATTATCCTTAATTAAAATCATCTGGTCTAAGCTAAAACGATGATTAAACCCTCCTCCTATCCTTACCGCATATTTTTCTAAAGCCCTTAAGCCGGGCAGGGTTTTCCGGGTATCCATAATCTTTACTTTATAAGGTCTTGCGGCTTCTACAAACCTTCGCGTAAGCGTTGCAATTCCTGAAAGATGGGTGAGAAAATTTAAAGCTGTTCTTTCGGCGGTTAAAATAGAAACTGCCTTTCCTTTAATCTTAGCCAGCACCTTTCCTTTTTTAATCCAATTACCATCAGAAACAAGTGGTTTAAATTTAATATTTCTGTCCAGAATTTTAAAAGTTAAACCAGCTACCTTTAAACCGCAGACTACAAGATCTTGCTTAGCTAATAAAACTGCTTTAATTATCTTATCCTTAGGGATAATCAATTCGGTAGTAATATCCTTCTTCCCAATATCTTCTTTTAAGGCATTTTTTATAATCTTTTTTAAGTTAGAATCATTTAACATAGCTCGTTATAAATTTTTTCTAAGCGGATTATCTCTCCTTTTAATCTTTTTATCTCATTACGTTCTTTTGTAACTATCTCTTTGGGTGCTTTATGGATAAATTCTTTATTCTTTATGTTCTGTTCTTTCTTTTTGCAAATCGCTGATAGCTCTGAAATCATCTCTTTTATCCTTAACTGTTCCTTCTTAATATCAATAAGCCTTGTAAAATGTAAGTATATATCTATATCCTCCACAATCGCACTTAAGCTGGGACGGGGTGGCTTATCTACCCTAAGTATCTGTAACTGGTTAACCTTGGCTAAATTTTTAATCATTAAAGAATGCTGTTGAATTAAATCCAATCTTTTCTTTGTATGAGGATATACGGAAATATCTACCTTTTGTTCAGGTTTAATCTCAATTAAACTCCGGAAATTTCTTATCTGGGTAATCACGGAAAATAAAAACCTTACATCCTCTTCCAATTTTTTATCGATCATCTCTTCCTGAACATGGGGCCAGGGCTGAAGCATAATCGACTGATCCGGAGAGGGTAACCTCTGCCAGATCTCTTCGGTAATAAACGGCATAAAAGGATGCAGTATCCTAAGGAACTTTTCTAAGATCTTATACATTACTACTTGATTATGTTTGTCTTTAATATCTGCTTTTGTAATCTCTAAATACCAATCACAGAATTCATGCCAGAAAAAACTATAAAGAAGATTTGCTGCCTCATTAAAGCGATAATTATCTAAGGCTTTGGTTATCTTTTTTAATATTGAATAAAATCTACTTAAAATCCAGCGATTAATTAAACTTAAGTCTTCTTTCTTAAAAAAGACGCAAAGATCCACCCTCACCTCTTCAGGATTAAGATTCATTAAGACAAACCTTGAGGCATTCCAGATTTTATTGGCAAAATTCCTTCCTGTTTTAAATTTCTCCTCAGATAAAAAGATATCCTGACCGCAAGCGGTAATTAACATAAGACTAAACCTTAAAGCATCCGCACCCACATGTTCGATTATCTCTAAAGGGTCAATTATATTACCAAGTGATTTTGACATCTTTCTTCCTTCGATATCCCTTACAGTGCCATGGATATAAACATCAGAAAAGGGAATCTCACCCATAAACTCTAAACCCGCCATAATCATGCGGGCAACCCAAAAAAAGATAATCTCTGGGGCAGTAACCAGCACTGAGGTAGGATAAAAATATTTAAGCTCTTCGGTCTCCTTTGGCCAATAAAATGTTGCAAATGGCCAAAGCCAACTGGAAAACCATGTATCCAATACATCCTCATCCTGATAGATATCCGTTGAGCCACAGAAAGGACACTTTTCTGGTTTTTCTTTTGAAACAATGAGTCCGGGTTCTTCTTTGAGATTTATTTGGGAGTTAGAATCTGGGGTTTGGGATTTATCTCTCTGTTGACAATCTCTACAATAATATACGGGGAGGCGATGCCCCCACCAGATCTGGCGAGAGATACACCAATCCTTAATATTCTCCATCCAGTTAAGGTATACCTTCGTCCAACGTTTAGGATGAAATCTAATCCTTCCTTCCTTTACTACCTTAATCGCTGGCTCTGCCAGAGGCTTCATCTTTACAAACCACTGAGTTGACAGGTATGGCTCAATAATAGTATTACAACGATAACAGTGCCCTACCGAGATCTTATAAGACTCAATTTTTTCTAAAAGATTTTCCGTCTTTAAATCCTCAGTGATTAATTTTCGTGCTTGAAATCTATCTAAGCCTTTATATTTACCTGCATTTTCATTAAGAATTGCTGACACATCCATTATATTGATGAATTCAAGGTTATGCTTCTTACCTAACTGGTAATCTACAGGGTCATGGGCAGGGGTAACCTTTACCGCACCGGTACCGAATTTTCTATCTACAACAGAATCAGCAATAATTTTTATCTCTCGGTTAATTAAAGGTAGAATCAATGTCTTTCCTATGAATTTCTTATAACGGTGATCATAAGGATGCACAGCTACCGCAGTATCGCCTAACATTGTCTCAGGCCGTGTAGTAGCTACTACTATAAAACTATCCGGGTGTTCTTTAAAAGGATATCTTATATAATATAAACTTCCTTCTATCTCTTTATGAGGCGCTTCTTCATCAGATAAAGCGGTTTGACATCGCGGGCACCAATTTATTATATAGCTTCCCTGGTAAATCAGGCCTTTCTCATAAAGGCGAACAAATACCTCATTTACGGCTTCAGAATAGGCCTGATCCATGGTAAAGCGTTCCCTTCTCCAATCGCAAGAAGCACCTAATCTTTTAAGTTGTTTAATAATGTTTGAGCCGTATTTTTCTTTCCATTCCCAGACCCTCTCTAAAAATTTCTCTCTTCCTAAATCCTGCCTTCTTAGACCCTCTTTAGCAATCTGTTTTTCTACTACATTTTGAGTGGCAATTCCTGCATGGTCAGTTCCCGGCAACCAGAGAGCCTCATATCCCTTCATTCTATAATATCTGATTAAAATATCCTGAATAGTATTATTCAGGGCATGACCCATATGTAAAATACCAGTAATATTTGGTGGAGGTATAACGATAGAGAAAGGTTTTTTTATAGAATTTGATTTGGCAAAAAATAAATCATTCTCTTCCCAAAACTTATACCACTTATCTTCTACCTCTTTTGGATTGTATTGAGTTGGAATTTCGTTCATAACTTATCTTTAAATTTATTGAGGATTCTCTCCATCAAAGAGTAATAATTTTTAATAGCATCATAGATTTTTTGTGCGACTTCTTCCCGATACGTATACAAAGTCTCATTCCGCCTAAATGGTTTATTTAATATCTCTTCCAAAGTCTTTAAATCTTAAATCTAATCTTTCCATAGGGAATAATCCTATATCCACATCAGATTGAATATGCAGTCTTTCCTTGCTCGAGAACCAAAGAAAAAGACCTTAAGTGGCTCATCTTTTAATAGACTTAATACTAAATTCTTTAATTTTTCTAAATAAAGATTTCTTTTTTATGTTCATATTCAAATTCACATTGAGATTTAAAATTACTCATTTCTTATGCATTAATTTAAAGAAGAGGAACTCTTTTTCTAAAATGGGTTTATTTTGCATTTTGTAGTACTTTTAGAAATTTTTCTGCTCTCTTTGCTATTCTCAATTTTTCTACCGGAGAAAATTTTAAAAACCATCTGCACATTTTAAGCAATGCTTATTTTGTGCAATTAAAGAGATTTTGGGCTTTCCTTTTTATTTAATTTTTTGTTTAGCTTTCTCTTTTATTATTTCTTTTTCATAATATTCTGAAGTTAAATTAACATCTTTTAACTCTCCTAAAGGCTTTCCTACTACTTTAGCCAAATCCAAGCACTTTGGACCCTTTATTCCTTTAATATGAAATTTTATAAAACCATCTTCAGAGATTAAGATCTCAATCTCTTCTTTTCTTGCCATAACTCCTTACTTTACAATATATTCGGAGGTCTCAGCTCCAAAGATTAGGCAACCCATCTGCGGCCAATTAATTTTATGGTATCTTTCTCTATTTTCTCTTCAGAAATCTGATATCCCTGTTTCTTTAATTGGTCAATCACCATATTATAAGCATAGCGTCTTTTTATTTTGTTGATAAATTCCTGCTGTTTCTTTAGTTGTGCAGAATTAAGTCCATAAGAATCAGCAATAATCCTATAACTCCCATCCTTCTGCTTCTGAAAACCAATTGAACGATTATTCTCATCTTTAACTACCACATCTACATTATAAATCTTTCCATCTGTAGTCTGCATCTCTTTCTTCTCTTCACAAGCTAATCTTAAATCACCAATTGCTTGGAGTAAAGAAGCTAAACTCCTGATAATCAATTCAATGCCTCCAGTTGAAGACATAACCTCCTCCGGCTAAAATCTTACCCTCAACCAAATATAAAATATCAAAAACAAAATTAAACCAATAAATCCTAATGCTCTCCAGAAGACCTGCCATCTCAATTCATATATCCTCTCTTCTAAATCTCTTCTTTTTAATTCTTTCTCAATATTCTTTTTCTTTACCCATTCATCAATCATCTCTTTTGAATAACCTTCTTCTTTTATCTTTAGCATCAGTTCTTTTATATCTGGAGGGATATTCTTATCTGTTGAACGATAAGTCTTTCCATCAATGGTTAAATTAATCACCTCACCTTGACTTAATAATCTCTGTCCAGTCTTCTCTCTTAAAAACTCAGGAGAGATTTTTGTTTCCTCCTCACTTAAAGGAGAAATCCTCCAGCCACAGTAAAGACAATATTTTTCTGTCCGAGGTCTAATTTTTCCGCAACCAGGACATTTTATCTGCCAAGGTTCTAACTCTACTCCTTTGACTTCCTCAGCAATATCCTCAAATATATAATTGCAATATAGACAGTATAAACTATCTTTTGGATTATTCCTCTGACATTTTGGACATGCTTTATATTTTCTTTTCTCTTCAGTTATCTTTATCTCAATCTTATGGCCATCAACCTCTAACTTTTCAAATCGCTTCAATTCTATCTTTGGTCTTTTAAATACACTGAGTAAAGAAGAAAGTTCTAATCTCTGGAATCGTCTTTTCTTCATTACAATTCTATCTTTCTCTCTTTAGTTCTCAAGACTTCTTTTTCTGGGAGGCTTGCTGGTCTTGCACGTGTCCTTGCCCAATCTCTTAAAGCTTGGATATCTTCTCTCATTGTCTGAGAGAGAGGAATACTGCTTTTGAGATTTCTTAATATATCTTCAGTATTAATATCTCTTTTCTCCACAAAGGCATCAAATAGAGCAGAGATTACTGCCTGTTCAATCTCTGCACCTGAATAGCCCTCAGATTCTCTTGCCAAAATTTCTAAATCATAATTTTTAGGGTCTCTTTTTCTCTTTTTAAGATGGATAGAGAAGATCTCTTTTCTCTCTTCAAAATTCGGTAAGTCCACAAAGAATATCTCATCAAATCTTCCCTTTCTCAAGAGTTCAGGAGGCAAAAGCGAGATATTATTTGCTGTAGAGACCACAAATACAGGTTTCTTCTTCTCCTGAAGCCAGGTTAAAAATGTAGAGAATACTCTGGCAGAAGTTCCCGCATCGGAGAAACCTGAACTCTGAACTCCAGATAAAGACTTTTCTATCTCATCGATCCATAAGATTACAGGTGCTACGGATTCAGCAATCCTTATTGCTTTGCGCATATTCTCTTCTGATGAACCAACAATTCCAGAGAAAACCCTTCCTACATCAAATCTTAATAAAGGCAATTTCCAGAATGAAGAGATTGCTTTTGCAGTTAAACTCTTTCCACAACCCTGAACCCCAATCAATAATATTCCCTTTGGCTCAGGAAGACCAAATTCCTTTGCCTTTTCAGTAAAACCAACTGAACGCTTAATGAGCCAGTCTTTAAGAGAATTTAGACCTCCAATATCTTCCAATTTTTCAGCTGGATGATAATACTCTAAGATTCCAGATTTTCTAATTACCTGCTCTTTTTCCGCTAAAATCTTCTCAACATCTTCAGGACCCAAGGATTTATCTACAACGATACTCCGAGCAAAAGCATTCTCTGCTTCAGTTAAAGTAAGACCTAAAGCAGCAGAGATCAGTTTTTCTCTTGTTTCTGAATCAAGATTAATCTTGACCTCTCCAGATTTACTTACTACTTCAATGATTTCATTTAAAAGTTGATTTAAATCTTCTTTATTTGGTAATTCAAAGTCAACTACTACTATGTCTTTCTCCAATTCAACCGGAACATTTAAAATTGGAGACAAGATTACAATCGTCTCATAGGTCTGCTTTAGATTCTCAACTAAATCACGCAGTTTTCTTACGACAGTATGGTCGGATAAAAAGGGATGAAAGTCTTTTAATAAAAATATGGCGGGATAGGGTTGCCTCTCAATATGATTTAAGATATTTAGAGGATCTCTTGTCTGCTCATCTACTTTTAAAGGCTGCTCAGGTCTACTTAATTCCTCGAATTTATGTATTCCACAAGTAGTAGTCCAAATAAAGAATTGTTTATTCCTCTCATTCGCCAATTTAGATAAGAGGTTTGAAACCCTCTCTTCCTCATAGCTAACTATATAGAGCAAAGGGTATCTTGCCCGAATTAAGAGGTCAATCTCTTTCTCGCATTGAGATTTAAAATTTCCCATATTTATCCACAGAATCTACTTATCTTGAGATTTATTTCAGAAAGTCCAAACCTCTTAATCAGAGAATTTAGAAGCTTGCCATAAGGTTGTATGAGAATATCTCCTTCTTTGGTAATTATTATATCATAATATTCATATCTCTTATTTCTTTTCTTCTCTTTCACCGGGAACTTGAATTAAGGGAAGTATCTTTTGGTCATAAGGTAATAATATAATCGAATTATTTTGACCTTTCCCAAAGGCTTCAATCTTTTCCATAAAACGCCAAGTCAAATACCTGTCAGTTAACCTCTGAGCAATTATCTCCTGTGCCTTAGCAATACCTTCTGCCTCAATTATCTTTCTTTCCGCCTCTTTCTTCTCTTTTTCCAAAATAAACTTCATCTGTTCAGCCTCTTGCTCTGCCTTCAATTTCTGTTCAATTGCTTGCGATACAGTGGGAGGCAAAGTGATCGCTCTTAAAAGCACCCTTTCCAAAATAATACCCCGCTCTTTAAGCATCGCTTCTAAATCAGTAAAGATCTTTAAAGCAATCTCTTCACGACTAGAAGTATACAAAGCCTTTGCCTCATAATTGACTGTTACACCTCTACATACAGAGCGAAATTGGGGAACGATAGCAATCTCTCGATATCCTTCCCCAACTCTTTTATAAATATCACTTGCCAATTCAGGTGCAAGTCTATACAATATTGAGACATCCAAACTTACTGATAAGCCTTCTTTTGAAGGCACAACCATCGTCTCCTTTATCTCTTCGGTTTTAATATTCATAATAATTAATCTGGCAAAAGGATTTACTAAATTTAGTCCTGATGTCTTTCAATATCAGATACCCTACCAAAGAGGTCAACTACCCCTACAGTTCCTGCAGGTACTATCCTGATAAAACTAAAAACTATTATTGGAATTGCAATTATTATAAGGATCAACCCAATAAGATTGGTTGTCTTATTGTAGTCCGGATGACGCATCTTTGTGAGAATAAAGGCCAAACCTGAAATAACCAAAAGAAATCCAAAGATAAACCCCATATACATCTTCCACCTCCTTTTTCATAATTTAAATTTCCCAACTATATCTTCAAAAGCATTCTTGGAACTTGAAATCACTTCATTTGCTCCTAAGGATTCAACAATCTCAGCAAATTCATCCTGAAAACATCTTGTTATGATCTGACAATTTTTGTTGAGATCCCGCGTTCTTTTAGTTGCAATCAAAGCAGTCTCTAAATTATTAGAGGCGATAATAACTATCTTTGCATTACTAACATTTGCATCTTTTAAGGCATCTAGTTCCTTAGCATCATCAACAACGATTGGCTCACCTTCACATAATAGCTCATCTATCTTCCCTTTATCTTTTTCTATTAAACAGTAAGAAATTCCTCTTTCTTTAAAATATTTTATTAAGCGTTGGCCTAAATGACTATTCTTTTGAAAAAGAAACTCGCCTTAACTGCCTCAAAAAAATTTAATTTAAAGATAAAAAAATATATCAGAAATCCAGTAATAAACCAAAGAAAAACAAGCATAACAAGATTTTATTGTCCTTTAATATAATCTTAGTCTTAATCAGAAATTTTTTACTCACTAAAATTACGATAACAAAACAAAGGCTACTCCTAAAATAATCAAGCCGATTGCTACAGTTAATTTTACCAAATAAACATAACAGCTCATTAATCTTCCCTGAGAATCTCTTAAGGTTTTAAGTTCAATATAAGGGACTGGTGATCTACGATACCAGCCAGTTATAATTACATCTTCGTTAATAAATTCTTTTGCCCGCAAAAGTCCGAAGAAGAACTCCCAGATCCCTAAGGGTTGGCGATAATCTAAAAAGATTATTCCTGTATCATCTTTTAGAACAAAATCTTCTGACCAGATTAAACCGGGAATCCCTCGACCAATGATTCTACCTCTTAAAGTGCAAGGAACAGGTCTAACTGAAGAGACTTTTACCTTTTTTAAGAGACCTGAGATACTGAATTCAGGAAACGGTTCACCTTCTTATAGGAAAATAAAATGTTAATTAAATAACCAAAGCCAAAAGAAATTCCTAAGGCTCCTAAGAATCTTAAGGAACTGATTTTAATGATTGGTGAGAATAGAAATATTCCCCCAACGAGAGCAATTAAAGGTAAAAATTTAATAAGTAAATCTATAAAAAATTCATCCCAATAGGATTCAGGTCTTCTGCGGTCAAAGATAATATAGGGTTCTTTTCCTAAAAATACAGATTGCTCACTCAACCTATTTAACCTTTTAGCAATCAAAGGATGTGTAGAATGTAATTCATAATAAATTGCCCAGGGATTCCATAAATCCCATTTCATTGCTTCTTTTAATAAATCTTTGTTTATCTCACCTCCCATTGTTTGGGGTGAGAAGCCTGAAATCACTAAATTAAGAGCAGTCTTTCGATCAAAAATACCTAACCTCTAATTGAGGCCTGCGTTCTTCTTTTTCTACCTTTAATTTCTGTCCGGCTAAACCATAGCCAATCTTAACCAAAGCAGAAGCCAAAACATTGGGATCTTGGGTAACTTCACCAGAAAATCTATCAGCAAAATACTCTCTAATACGGGAAAACCAAAGAACCAAATATTCAGAGATGATATAAAGAATGTATGAGCCAATAGCAATTAAATAACGAGCACCTGCTCCTCTATCTCTTTCTCTCGTTCTAACCCTTATCAATGTTCGATAGATATAGTATGAGACCAGAGGAACAAGTTGAGCTAAAGTCATTATTAACATATCCCAATGTTTAGCATGACCAAGCTCGTGAGCAACTACTGCTTCGGCTTCCCTTTCATCTAAAAGGTTAATTAAACCTTGAGAGATTACGACTCTAGCATTATTAGGATGATGACCATAGGTAAAAGCTTGAGGAGAACCATCACGAATTAAACCCATACGCGGAAAACGCATATTTTTTTCTTTGCAGATACGTTCGATAAAATTCTTCAAGTGTAAAGGTAATTGTTCAGATCTAATCCAAGATAATTTGAAGAACAAACTTAAAGATAAATCCAATAGAAAAGGACCAAAAAGGAAATGAAAAAGAACAACCAAGATTCCAATAATTAAAGCAAAAAATGGTGAAAGTCCTAAAAACTGAACACATAAGATGAGGATAAGTGTTAAAAGGGCATAAAGTCCAGCTAAAGTTACAGTTGAGGCAACAATCAAATTTGGTAAAGGACTGATCCTTGCTTCAATCGCAGAAATTCTCTCCTTTCTTTTTCTTTCTTCCTCAATATCTATCTCAACTCTTTCCTCAATTTCAATTTTTTTATCCAAAGTTATATCTAAAGACTTCTTTTCAATGCTAGGTAATTTTTCTAATTCTCCTTTATCAAGCCAGATACCACCTGTCTTTGGGCAAAATTCAACTATAAGTGTATCAAATAGAGTTATACTTACCAAAGGTTGTTTTGTTTTGGGTGAAATTTTTTCTGAAATTCTTTGATTCTTTAAAGCTTCTTCGATATTATGTTTGAGATAGGCAGGAGTCTTGGTAAAATAATAAATTTCACCCTTATCTAACCAGATGCCTCCACATTCTTTACAGTAATCTACCTCTACGCCTTGTCTTGTTAAAACACGATATAGATCTTTATCTCTACAATTTGGGCATTGCATATCTAAGATACGCTCCATTTTTTCTTTTTCTCCTTCTATATTCGAAATTAAACTAAAATAACTCCAAAGTCTAAAGTTTTTTCTGCCATAACTCTTATAGGAGTTTTTAAAAGAACCTTTTTATCTTTATCTGAGATCTTTAAAATTATCTCAGGAGGTCCCTCAATATCGATTACCCTAATATCTTTAAAATCTTTTTCGCTAAAAAATATTTCAAATTCACCATTCGAATGAGAAAAACTCCATCCTAAAAAATCATCTGAAATAACATCCCTATCATAAGCTTCAATTTTTAATCCCGTAGCTGGATAGCTATTTGATGCCCAGATAAGTTTTCCTTTTAAATGATATTCAGCATCTTCTTTTATCTGTTCCCAACCGATATTTATCGATGATCTTGTTTTTAAAATTTCCTCCAATACTCTAAAAACCTCTAAATTTAGTCCTTTATTTTTTAAAAGAGATAAAGTCTCCATTTCAATGTAATAGTCTACATCATCTGGACCCTCCTCTTCTAAACATCCCTTTAAAACTTTTAAATCTTCGAAATTAATATTACTAATTACTCTACCATCTTCTAAATCAATTAATCTAATTACCATTTCTCAGCCACCTTTTTGTTGAATCTTTCCTTCCCGAAACTTATCCTGAAGTTCAATTATCCTTTTGGGATATCCTTTTCTTAAAAGATTTAACTGGTATAACCAAATAAGCCTTTTTTCTATAGGAATTTTTTGATATTCACGGATGATTTTAGAATCCAGATAATAATCAAAACCTTTAATTGCTCTTCTCATTTTTTAATAATTTTTTAAGGTACCTAATATCTGCCTCATCTTGTCTTCTACCAGTTTTTTCCTTCATTAGAATAAGGTCATTTATTGATATAGTAGGAATGGGCACATTATATATTTTAAAAATTTTAGCATTCTTTAGAGCTTTTTTATAATCCACAGGAGAATTGATTATAATATCAATCTCTTTTATTGCCCATTCTGGATTAATAAGAGTAAATGCTTTCATATTTTTATTCTTAATCCAATCTTCTCTTTTATTTCTATCAGCAAAGTCCATAATATCTACAGGAACCTTTGGTTTAAAGCCCCAATCTTTCATTAATCTCAAAAGCTTGGCTAAGTTTCTGTCTTCCAGATAAACTAACAAATCTATATCATAAGTTGCGCGTGGAATTCCGTGAAAATTCACTGCTAAACCGCCCACAACAATATATTTTATTTTCTTTGTATTAAACTCCTTAAAAATTCCCAGATAATCAAGCATTTATTTTGTCTTTTAATAACTTATATTCAATACTATCAATCAATGCCTGCCAGGAGGCCTCAATGATATTTTCTGAAACACCTACTGTTCCCCAGGATTCTTTTTCATCCTGGGATTGAATCAGGACTCTTACTTTAGCTGCAGTCCCTGCTTTTTCATCTAATACGCGGACTTTAAAGTCAGATAGATGCATTTTTGTCAATTGAGGGTAGAATTGAATCAATGCCTTTCTGAGGGCATTATCCAGGGCATTTACCGGACCGGCTCCTTCCGCAGCGGTATATTGTTCTTTCCCTTTTACTTTAAGCCTTATGGTTGCTTCAGCAAAGACACGCTCATCTTTTCTTTTCTCCACAATTACCCGAAATCCCTCTAATTCAAAGAATTTCTTAAATTTTTTTAATTCTTTCTGTAAGATTAATTTAAAAGAGGCATCCGCTACCTCAAAAGAATAGCCCTGATGTTCTAAGTCTTGCAAAAGCTTAAAGATTTTTTTTGCCTTTTTAGATTTCTTATCAATCTCTAATTTTAATTCCTTAGCAGTAATTACAATTGGGCTTCTACCTGCAAGCTCAGAGATTAAGAATCTTCTCTGGTTTCCCACTAACTGGGGTTCGATATGCTCATAGGTCTTAGGGTTTTTAATCATTGCATCGATATGGACTCCACCTTTATGGGCAAAAGCAGATCTACCCACAAATGGCTGATTATCAGAATGCTTCATATTTGAAATCTCAGATATAAGGTAAGAGATCTCGGTCAACTTTTTTAATTTATCCATAGATATACAGTCGATTCCCATTTTCAATTTTAATATCCCAGTTAATGTACATAAATCTGCATTCCCACACCTCTCACCATAACCATTGAATGTTCCCTGAATATGGGTGCATCCTGCTCCAACAGCCGCTAATGTATTTGCAACTGCTAAATCTAAATCGTTATGTGTGTGGATTCCTAACTGAACTTCTATCTTTGGTTTAATCTCAAAGATTATCTTTGAAATATCTTTTGTCAATGTCCCTCCATTTGTATCACAGAGAACAATTGTCTTTGCACCAGAATCTTGTGCAACTAATAGTGTCTTCAATGCATAATTAGGATTTTCTTTATAGCCATCAAAGAAATGCTCTGCATCAAAGATCACATCTCTTCCTTTAGATCTCAAATATGAGATACTTTCAGAAATTAATTTTAGATTCTCCTCTAAAGATACCTTCAATACTTCTCTTACATGTAGGTCCCAGGATTTTCCAAAGATCGTTACAATCTTTGTACCTGAATCTAAGATTCCTCTAATGTTTGGATCTAAATATACTTTCTTTTTTGGATGTCTAGTTGCTCCAAAAGCACAGAGTTCTGAATTCTTTAATTTAATCCTCTTCATCTTTTTAAAGAATTCTGAATCCTTTGGATTTGCACCCGGCCATCCACCTTCGATATAATTTATTCCTAAGTCATCCAAGGCTTTGGCTATTCTAATCTTATCATTTACCGAATAAGAAATCCCTTCGGTCTGGGCGCCATCCCTTAAAGTGGTATCGTATAATTCTATCTTCATCTTCCTCATCCTTTTTTACTTAATCCAAATTTATCATGCAAAGCCCTAACCGCTATCTCCGCGAATTTTTTCTTTATAATACAGGATATACTTATATCCGAGGTAGAGATCATCTCAATATTTATTTTATTTTTCGCTAATGTATCGAACATATTCGCAGCCACGCCTGGATGCGACTTCATTCCTACCCCCACTATAGAAACCCGCGCAATATCTTCATCCTGAATTACATCGCCCGCCCGGATTTCCTTTGCTACTTTCTTAGTCACCTTTACTGTCTTTAAAAGATCTTGTTTATTTACGGTAAAAGAGATATCAGTTTTGCGAATATGACTTACATTCTGTACAATCATATCTACATTTATTCCTGCAGAAGATAATTCCTTAAAAAGCTTAGCTGCTATACCGGGCCGATCAGGAACATCGCAGATAGTAATCTTGGCTTCATTCTTATTTAGAGTAACCGCGCTTACCACTACCTCCTCCATCTTTTTTACCTCCTTAACTATCATTGTGCCTAGTTTATTATTAAAGGAAGACCTTACATGGATGGTCACATTAAATTTCTTTGCCACCTCAATGGATCTTGCCTGCATAACCTGTGCTCCTAAAGATGCCATCTCTAACATCTCATCAAAGGTAATATATTTAAGTTTCCTTGCCTGAGGAACTATCCGCGGGTCAGCAGTATAGACCCCTTCTACATCGGTGTAGATTTGGCATTCATCTACCTTAAGCTCCTTGGCCAAAGCTACAGCGGTTAAATCCGAGCCTCCCCTACCTAAAGTAGTGATATCCTGATTTAAGGTTACCCCTTGAAATCCCGCCACAATTACAATTCTTCCCTTTCTTAACTCCTCTTTTATCTTATCAGTATTTATTCTTATAATCCGCGCGCGGGTGTGACTGGCATCAGTAATAATTCCAACCTGTGCTCCGGTAAAAGAGATCGCCTCATAACCTAATTTATGGATCGCCATAGCTAAAAGGGCAACCGAAATCTGCTCCCCGGTAGATAAAAGCATATCCATCTCTCGCTCTGATGGTTCGGGATTAATCTTATGTGCCAACTCCACTAATTCATCGGTAGTATCACCCAATGCAGAGACCACCACTACTAGATCACAGCCTTGTTTTTTATAACTTACTATCCTTTTAGCCACACTTTGAATGCGCTTAACATTTGCTAGCGAAGAACCGCCAAATTTTTGCACAATCAATCTCCTAGACATTTCTTTTTATTCTCCTAAATACAAGCATTACCTCCCAGAACATAAAACATGCTAAGATTACCAAGATAACCGAGATAATAAAAAGCAGGATTTCTTTATTTTCATTAGAAAAATACTTAATCGCACCTAAAATCAATGAGGATACAGTGATAACCAACATAAAAACCGCTGGCCAGATGGTAAATCTTATGGGTTTACCTTTAGATAAAAGCCAGCAGGTTAAAACAAATAAAACCAGGGCTGCCACCAATTGGTTTGCTGTACCGAATACCGGCCAGAGCCTATTCCATTTTCCACTCATGGCTAAACCTGCGCTTAACCCGACAATTATAAGGGTGGAAAGATAATGATTTTTAATCCTAAAAAGTTCCTCAGTTAAATAACGGGCAATCCGAGTTGCGGTATCTAAGGTGGTAAGAATAAAGGCATTAAGAATCATCATTCCTAAGAACGCCCCTTGATTGCCTAATAATTTATCAGTAATTAAAGCATATCCTTTACCATATATCTTCATCGGTCCTAACTCTTTTAAAATTGTTTTAAGATTATCTTCTGGCCTAAAAAGGGTAATCACAATCATAATGGACAATACCGCCATAAGCGCCTCGGTTACCATTGCTCCGTAACCAATTCTTTTTGCGTAACGCTCGTTAGGAAGTTGTTTTGAGGTTGTGCCACTGGCGATTAAAGAATGGAATCCAGAAATTGCACCACAAGCAATTGTAACAAAAAGAAGTGGCCATAGAGCCCCTTCCGAAGATTCCCAGCTATGACAAGCGGGTAGAGTTATGCAAGGATGTCTTAAAAATAGACCTATATAACCTACTGCTAAACCAAAGAATAATAAAAAACTGGATAAATAATCGCGAGGTTGAAGTAAGATATTTACAGGTAATACCGAGGCAATGTAAGCGTAAATAAATAAAATAATAAACCAGAACTTTAAATCCATATTTATAGTCAAGGTCTTAGCCCCGTATAACAATCCCACCATAAGGACTAGACCCAGGATAGTAGAGAATAAAGAATTTACCTTAAAGCGATACATTAGATACCCCACAACCATCGCTACCGGGATCAAACCCAAAGAAGGCAAGACAATCTTGGGTTCCTTAACAAAGATATCCGCACATAGATAAGCGAAGACCGCAATCACCAAAATCAAAGCCAGCCATACAAATAAAGAAAAGATTATCTTGGCTTTTTTAGAGATTGCTTTTGACGCAATATCAGCCACCGAGGAACCGTTTTCTCTTAAGGAGGTGACTAAAGAACCGAAATCGTGGACGCCTCCGATAAAGATTGTTCCCAGAATTATCCAGATAAGGGCAGGTAACCAACCCCAAAGCATCACCGCAATCACCGGGCCAACAATTGGACCCGCGCCTGCAATAGAAGCAAAATGATGACCAAAAAGAACCAACCAGTTTCTTGCGGGGATATAATCTATACTATCATATTTAGAATAAGCAGGCGTTGGTCGTTTTGGGTCAATTGACCAGAGGGGCTCTAGTTTTTTTGCATAAAATCTGTATCCCCAGAAAAGCAGTAAACCAGAAATAAAAACAACAATTAAGGAATTCATCTTTGACCCTTTATAAAATAATCCATTAATTCATAACCATTTTCAAAATAAAGGTCAGATTTTTCTGCTTCCTTTTCACTATAATTTAAGAATCCCCTTCCTATAATCTCCTTGCCAAAAATAACAAAAGGAACAATATCCTTAGTATGTGTCCTTAAAGAAAGTGGGGTGGCGTGATCAGGTAGAAGCAATATCCGAAAATTTCTTTTTCGCTTGAAGGCATCCAGAATTGTACCTACCACAAGATGGTCAAACCTCTCAATCGCAGTAATCTTTTCCCTCAGATCTCCGTTATGTCCTGCTTCATCGGGTGCCTCCACATGCAAGAAGACAAAATCCTTATCCTCCAATACCCTTATCGCTGCCTTGGCTTTACCTTTATAATCTGTATCATAATATCCAGTAGCTCCAGGAACATTAATTACCTCTAAGCCTAATATCTTTCCTAAGCCTTTAATTAAATCTACTGCCGAGATAATACTTCCAGAAAGCTGATACTTATCAGAAAATCTTGGTATATTTGGTTTCTTACCCTGTCCCCATAACCAAAGCATATTTGCCGGATTCTCACCCAGATCAACCCTTACCAGATTTATCTCATGGTTCTCTAAAAGCTTAAAAGAATCGCGCATCAATTTTATAATTATCTCTGCATTCTGTCCCTTAGGTAGATTTTTAGAGATAGATTGACCCATGATATCATGGGGTGGCTTACATTCTAAATCCTCAAGATGCTCCTCTACTCCTCTTTTAACTAGCATAATATGGCGATAACTTACCCCGGGATAAAACCTAATCCGCTGAGTACCTAATTTTTCATCAATAAATTTTATAAGCAAACTAGCCTCTTTTGAACTGATATGACCTGAGCTATAATCTATCAGCTTATCCTCAGCAACAGTAACAAGATTACAACGAAAAGCCACATCATCCCCCTCCATCTCTATACCTAAATTAGCTGCCTCTAAAGGACCTCTTCCTGTATAAAACTGCTTAGGATTATAACCTAAAATAGATATATTAGCAACATCTGAACCAGCGGACATACCTTCGGGTATAGTCTTTACCCTACCTAATGAACCATACTTAGCAAGAAAATCCATATTAGGGATACGGGCTGCCTCTAAGGGCGTTCGGTTACCCAATTCCTCGATGGGATAATCTGCCATCCCATCCCCGACTAAAACAATATACTTCATCTTTTATTTATAGGCACATTTCGAATAATCTTTATCAATCTTTCTACCAGATTTAACTTCCCCGATATCGGACCATAAACCCTATCTTGATTGATAACATATGCTCGATAATCACCATTTTTATCTAAGGTATTTGCCACTACTAAATCTGCTTTTGCTCTTTTTAATAATTCAACTGCCCTTTTTAAAAGAAAGGAGGTATTTTTTTGGGGTTCAAACTTAAAACCTACCAGATACAAAGAAGGTTTAATTTTTTTTATTTTATCGATAATTTTTTCTGTAGGCATTAATCTTAAATTTAAACTTTTTAAACCAGATTCTATTTTACTTAGATATTTTATTTTTGGCCGATAGTCAGAAACCGCCGCCGAATGTATCAGGATATCATAATCCTTATTTTTTAATTCATCAAAAAGTATCTTTTTTAACTCATTAAAGAACTTAAAGCGTATTACCTTTATCTTCTTACCTAAATTAGCAGTCTCTACCGGACCTAAAATTAAACTTACCTTTGCCCCTAAACGATGCAGCCTTTTCGCAAGCAAGATTCCTGTCTGGCCAGTAGCAATATTTGAGATTATCCTTACTGTATCCACAGGTACCCAGGTTGGCCCAGCAGTAATGAGGATGCGTTTATGCTTTAGGCTCATTTCTTCTTACATAAGAACAACCGATTATGAATTTATCCTGAAGCCTTCGGCAATTGTTAACCTTTGCGGTAACCTCATTTTTTTCTACAAAGGAAGATGTCTTCAGGATTATCCTCAGCTGTAAAAGCATGGCTATAGGAAACTCACGATCAGCACTAAACGAGATACCTGCTGGGCTTATATCGGTCACCGGGTATTGCCTATCGGGTTCATCGATAATCTGACAACTGATCTTATCCTGGATATTAACTCGCCAATATGCTCTGCGCTCTTGCATCATCCTTAATATTTTATAGATTTATTTCTTTTAATATTGCCTTTAAATCCGCCTGTACTATCTTCGGTGGCTTAACTGTTTTAATTGTTCGATCGGGGTCTTTTAGGCCGTGTCCGGTTAAGATACAAACAATGGTAGTTATACCTTTTAATCCTTGAACTTTGCCTCCAAAATAACCAATTTTTTTTAATTTTATCAAACCTGCTACGGAAGCTGCTGAGGCAGGTTCTACAAAAAGCCCTTCTTTTACTGCTAATAATCGGTAAGCATCAAGAATCTGCTTATCCGAAACCGTATCAATAAGTCCACCCGATTCATCGCGCGCCAGCTCGGCTTGCTTCCAGCTAGCCGGATTACCGATGCGAATGGCAGTAGCAATGGTCTGGGGATTTCTTATAATATGACCTTTAACAATCGGCGCTGCGCCTTCTGCTTGAAATCCTAACATCCGAGGAAGTTTTTTTATCTTACCAAAGGCTTTATATTCCTTATAACCCTTCCAGTAAGCAGTGATATTACCTGCATTTCCTACCGGCATAATCTGAAAATCCGGAGCATCGCCTAAGGCATCACAGATCTCGAAGCTGGCAGTTTTCTGTCCTTCTATACGATAGGGATTTAAGGAATTTACCAGGGTTATCGGAAACTTAGCGCTAATCTCTCTTACTAAATTTAAAGCAATATCAAAATTGCCTCTGACTGCTAAGACGATTGCTCCGTGGATAAGGGCCTGACTTAATTTTCCTAAAGCAATTGCTCCTTCTGGAATTAATACCACGCATTTAATCCCTGCTTTAGCAGAATAGGCACTTGCGGAAGCTGAGGTATTTCCGGTAGAGGCGCAGATTACCGCCTTTGCTTTTTCCTCCAAAGCCTTAGAGATTGCTACAGTCATACCCCGATCTTTAAAGGAACCCGTGGGATTAAGCCCTTCGTATTTTAAATAGACCCTAAAACCCTTCCCTAATAAATTGCTGAGATATTCGGAATAAAGTAAAGGTGTATTGCCTTCATTTAAGGTTATAATGGGAGTTCTATTGGTTATAGGTAGGTACTTTTTATAGCGGGCAATTACACCCCAGTAATTATAAGGATTAATCATAGCTCTTCTATTCTTATGGCTATTGATTTTTGTTTTATGACCTCCAAACGGTCGATTGCCTCCAAGGCTAAACGTAAACTTCTTTCCTTTGCCTCATGAATAACCATTACAATAGGTACAACCGAGGCCTTCTTTCTTTCCTTTTGGGTAACTGAGGCAATACTAATGTTATTCTTAGCCAATATCCCGGAGATCCTTGCCAACACACCGGGTTGATCCTTTGCCATAAAGCGAATATAGTATCTACTTATTGAATCCTCTATCTTCCGCAGTCTTTTTATAGAGGTATCAGATAAGATATTTAAGATAGGTTTAAAAAGACCTGCTTTTATATCCTGGGTTAAGTCTACTAGATCCGCAACTACCGCGGAAGCAGCGGACATCCGTCCCGCTCCAGGTCCGTAGAATAAAAGATCACCTGCTAAATCCGAAGAGACAAATATTGCATTGCACACTCCCCCGACCGAGGATAAAAGATGTCGTTTAGGTATAAGGGTGGGCTGAACCCGTAACTCTAACTCATCCCTTTGTTTCTTAGCGGTGGCTAATAATTTTATCTCAAACCCCAATTCCTTGGCATAACTTACATCTAATAATGAGATTTCTGATATACCCTCAATAAATACCTCATCAAGACTTACTAATCTTCCAAAACAAAGATAAACTAAAAGTATCAATTTATGTGCAGAATCGATTCCCATGATATCTAAGCTGGGATCCTTTTCTGCGAATCCTTTTTTGATTGCCTGGGATAAGGCTTCGTTAAAGGTAAGATTATTATAAGACATCTCCGAGAGTATATAATTGGTAGTGCCGTTTACAATACCAAATATACTATAAAATCTATTCGCCACCAAACCTTCGCGTAAAGATTTTATGATCGGGATACCTGCACCTACGGAGGCCTCAAAGTAGATGTTTTTTGCCCGCTCTGAAGCATAGGCAAATATCTCTTTTCCTTCCTGGGCAAGAAGCGCTTTGTTTGCGGTAACTACATGTTTACCATTCTTTAATGCCTCCATTATATATTCCTTAGCAGGATGGATTCCTCCAATTAACTCTATCACAATATCTATCTGAGGGTCATTAAGAATCTCTTTAACATCCTTAGTCAAAAGCCCCTTATTTACAGAAACATTCCTTTTGGAAACAATATCCTTATCGCAGATCTTCTTAACATTTATCTTAAGACCGATCTTCTTACTTAATAGACCTTTTTTATCTTCAAGGATCTTAAAGACCCCGGAACCTACATTTCCCAAACCAATCAATCCTACATTTATACTTTTCATTCGTTTATCCTTTCTTTTTAGAGTAAAAATTAACTGTCTGGCTAAGTATATTTCTATGTTTCTCGTCTATAGATATAAACTCGATGCGCGTCTCATAGATTAGATCTTTTACTATCTTCTTTGAATTTACTACCCTGCCTACAATCTTGATTGGCTCCGGATCAAAAGGCAATCTGATCTCCAAAACAAGATAAGTATCAGAACTGAATTCCCTATTAGTGGTCAAAAGCATTCCTCCCAAACTTATATTCTTGCTCTGGGTAATATCTACATTATCCTCTTCTTTTAGAATACGATACGATACCATAAAGCGAGCATTACTAATTCTGGGGTATCTTCTCCTTTCTATTCCTTCATATCCCATCTTAAAAACCCTTTTTAAAATCGGGGGAGAGAGATTTGAACTCTCGACCTCTTGAACCCCATTCAAGCGCGCTAAACCAAACTGCGCCATCCCCCGATTCTATCCCAATTAAAAACAAAAGATATTATACCAAAAATTTTTTATAGTGTATATATTATTATATTTGTTAAAGATAAATTTCTCAAGAGTTTAATTTATGGAAAGAAACTATGGAGGCTGGCCATGGTCTAATAATTACGCAAACATTTTTTCTCTTAATCGTAATTGAGAAAATCTCGGTGATCTGTAATATTAAAATCCCGGCTTTTTCTCCGCTATCTCTCTTAAATGCTTTAAGAAATCTTTTATAATATAAGCATTATTTAAAGCTCTTTGTAAAGACTCTTGGATAGTATACATCTTACCTCTACCGCCAGAGATTTTGTATAAGAATATCATAAGATAAGAGCCAAGATTAAGTATCCATTGAGGGGTTGAGAGGAAATCACCTAAGGCAAGGATTATGGCATATGTTCTATTTCCTAAAACATGGGTAAGCAAAGACCAGACAGTAGGGTCGATAGTGATATTCTGTTCTTTTATTCTTTGAAAGAGTTCCTCGATGTAAGGATCTGGTTTTGGTTGTGGTATATCTTGTTTTTTTGTAGACTCATCCATCTTTTATGTCTCCTTATCTTTGCAGGGCTTTTACTGCCTCCTCTACTAATTCTAATAATTCATGATAATTAAATGGCTTTAAAACATAACGGTTAGCTTGGAATCTCTTAGCTGCCTCTATCTTATCTTGTTCATCAACCCTGGTAACCATAATGCAATAATTGGTTTTATCGAGCTTGCGAAGCTCCTCCAGCACTCTTATCCCATCTAATCTTGAGCGGGGCATGTGAATATCGATAAGACAAATCTGCGGTCTTTCTTTTTGGAATAACTCTAACGCCTTATCTGAATCCAAGGCAGTATAGGCACAGAAACCTTTTTTTTCTAATATCTCCTTGGTCTCAATTAAGATATCCTCCTCATCATCAATTACCAAGATCTTTATTGGCTTAAGCATAAATCCCCTCCCTTTCTTTAAATTAATTCACTTCTCTTATCCTCAGTTTGCTTATCGGTAAACCTTCTTTCTTCCTCTTCAGTCACATCATTAGCAATCGGTAGCTCAATGTGGAAGATTGCTCCTTTTCCGACTCCCTCTGACTCCGCCCATATCCTTCCTTTATGCCTTTGAATAATCTTCCTTGATATGGCTAAACCTAAACCGGTTCCTTCTGAAGAGGCCTTAGTAGTTACAAAATCCAGAAAGATATCCTCCAAAAGCCTCTCTTCTATACCACAACCTGTGTCAGTAAAATCTATCCTGAGGGTATCAGCATCCTTTTTGTAGGCTTTTAAAGTTATCTCCTTTTTGTTCTCCTTGGGCACCTCTCTTATCGCCTGCACCGCATTTGTGCCTAAGTTAACCAAGACCTGCTCAAGCTCTACCTTATTTGCCCTTAGCCAGATGGGCTCTTTGGGAATCTGGATAAAAAAATCAATCCCATAGTAATGGATCTGCGGACTGAAGATTGCTTCAAAGGATGAGATGATGCTCTGTAAGGTTACCGGTAAAAGTTCTCCTGTAGTAGGCTTGGTGAATTCCTTAACTGCGGAGATCATCTTTGAAACGCGCTTAAGATTGAATTCAACCCGCAAGAGTTTATTTTTAAGATAATCCATCTTATCAGAAGGTATAATTTCTTTTAGCTCATCCAGGGCAAGGTCAATGCTTCCTAAGGTGGTTAAGGTGACATGGATGGGGTTGTCCATCTCATGGGCCATACAGTCAATCTGCCGGTCTAATGAGGCAATACGCCTTAAATGCTGGCGTTGTCTCTCTAAGGAGTAGAACTGACAGTTCTCAATGGCAAGTGCAGTTTGATTTGAGA
>JAMWCL010000048.1 GCA_023819035.1 Candidatus Omnitrophota bacterium | reverse complement strand
AGAGGATGGAAGGATTAACTGGGATGAGCCAGCAATCAAGATTAATAATCTCATCCGGGGCTGTATGGGTTGGCCCGGGGCGTTTACCTATTATAAAGGTAGGCGGTTGAAGATATATAAAGCAAAGACATTAGTTGAATCTAGGGATTTAAATTATGGAATGCCAGGTCAGATATTAAAAGTAGATAAAGAAGGAATTATGGTGGCTACTCAAGAAGGAAATTTAATTATCACTGAGTTACAACCCGAGGGGAAAAGAAAGATGAAGGCTGAAGAGTTTATTCTTGGTCATAGGATTACTATAGGAGAGAAATTTGATAAAAATGATTGCATAAAAAAAATCATATGATATAATTACTAAAATAAAACGTTAACCTGTTAAGCCATGCCTGAACTGAGAAAAGATCCAATAATTGGTAGATGGGTAATTATTGCTACCGAAAGAGCCAAACGGCCTGATCAGATGGGTCATGCTGTTCTGGAAGGTCCGCCTGAGAAGGAGTGTCCTTTCTGTGAAGGTAAGGAATCACATACACCAGCTGAGATATATGCCATAAGATCGTCCGGCACCCCACGCAATGGTCCGGGTTGGCAGGTAAGGGTTGTTCCCAGCATCACTCCCTTTTTAAGGATAGAAGGAGATCTTGAACGGCGAGGCAAAGGTATATATGATATAATGAATGGAATCGGAGCCCATGAGATTGTCATTGAGACGAATCAACATATTGCCAATATCGCAGATTTAAGCGAAGACCAGATTGCTAAGGTTATTACTGCCTACATTGATAGAATAATCGATTTGGAAAAGGATATAAGGTTTAAATATGTTTTAGTATTTAAAAATTATGGCTGGATTGCCGGAGGAGGAAGGTGTAAGCATGCGCGTTCTCAATTGATTGCTACACCGGTTAATCCCAAGCGGGTAAAAGAGGAACTGGTAGGAGCAAGGCGTTATTATGATTATCATGAAAGATGTGTGTTCTGCGATTTGATAAAACAAGAATTAGGTTCTAAAGATAGATTAATCTTAGAGAGCGATAGTTTTATTGCCCTGGCTCCTTTTGCTTCGCGCTTCCCTTTTGAGGTCTGGATTCTTCCTAAAAAACATTCCTGTGATTTTATTAGACTTGGGCCTGCTTTCCGCCTAGATTTAGCTAGAATAATGAAAAAGATACTTTTAAAACTAAAGAAAGGTCTTAATGACCCCCCTTATAATTATATTTTACATACCGCTCCTTTCAGGAGAGAAAAGGCGGGTTACTGGAAGACCATTGATTACGATTATCACTGGCATATTGAGATAATGCCGCGTTTAACCCGTGTGGCGGGATTTGAATGGGGGACCGGATTTTATATCTGTTCTTTAGCACCTGAAGAAGCAGCAAAATTCTTAAGGGAAATGGAGATTTAAGATGTCTGAATTAAGAAGGGATCCGATAAGCGGAAGATGGGTAATCGTAGATATCGACCATCCTAATAAACCTGAAGATTTTGAGCATGAGCCACATGCATGGAAAGCAGGGATTTGCCCTTTTTGTTATGGAAATGAATCTTTGACACCTCCCGAGATTTCAGCGATTCGGGATCCTTGCACCTTGCCTAATACCCCTGGTTGGCAGGTCAGGGTTGTTCCGAATAAATTTCCTGCTCTTCAGATTGAAGGAGAACTTGATAAAAGAGGTTTAGGGATATATGATATGTCTAATGGTATCGGAGCACACGAGGTATTAATTGAAACCCCCTATCATCATAAAGACCTACCAGATTTATTACCACAAGAGGTAGAGTCAATTATCTGGATGATCTGTAAAAGGGCGCTTGATCTTATAAACGATAAACGTTTTAAATATATATTGGTCTTTAAGAATTATGGTCCTAGTGCCGGGGCATCCCTGGAACATTCGCATACCCAGATTATTGCCTTGCCTATGGTGCCTAAGAATGTGATGGAAGAAATTAAGGGAGCACAGAATTATTTTGAATATCGAGAGCGTTGTATATTCTGTGATATTATTAGACAAGAATTACAGGAACAAGAAAGGATAGTTTTGGAGAATAAACATTTTTTGGCCTTTTGTCCTTATGTTTCACGTTTCCCTTTTGAGGTTTGGATAGTTCCCAAAAAACACAATATCTATTTCTGCCACATGCCTCAAGAGGAAATTCCCAGTCTTGCAAGTATATTAAAAGATATTTTAACTAAAATAAGAAATATTTTTAAGAGTCCTGCTTATAATTTTCTTATTCATACCTCTCCGGTAGACGGAGATGGTACAGAAGGTTATCACTGGCATATTGAATTAATGCCCAAATTAACCCGCGTTGCTGGTTTTGAGTGGGGAACGGGATTTTATATAGTATCTACCCCCCCGGAGCTAGCAGCGCAATATCTAAGACAACAGAAATAAGAAGGAGGTAAATGATGGCAGTAAGGGTAGGTATAAACGGCTTTGGAAGGATTGGAAGACTGGTTTTAAGAGCTGCTTTAGCCAAAGGCACAAAAATTTTAGAATTTGTAGCAGTTAATGATCTGCCTGTGGGAACAAATACCTTGGCACACTTGCTTAAATATGATTCTAATTTCGGCACCTTAGATGCTATTGTAGAGTCAAAGAATGATATGATCGTCGTTAATGGTAAAAGCATAAAAGTGCTTTCTGCTAAGACACCCGCGGAAATACCTTGGAGTGATTACGGGGTAGAAATAGTGGTTGAGTCTTCAGGTGTTTTTACCGAGAAAGATAAATGTATTGGCCATATTCAAAATGGTAAGGCCAAAAAGATCATCATCACCGCTCCGGCAAAAGGCCAAGATATCACTATAGTAATGGGTGTAAATGAAGCAAAATATGATCCTAATAAACACCATGTCATCTCTAATGCTTCTTGTACTACTAATTGTTTAGCGCCTATGGCAAAGGTAGTAATGGATAACTTTGGGATAAAGAGCGGTCTTATGACTACTATCCATTCTTATACCAATGATCAGAGGATTCTTGATCTTCCTCATAAAGATTTACGGAGGGCGCGTGCGGGTGCTCTCTCGATGATTCCTACCACTACCGGAGCAGCCAAAGCAATCGGTGAGGTAATTCCGGAATTAAAAGGAAAGATGGATGGTCTGGCTATCCGGGTACCTACCCCCAATGTTTCTTTAACCGATCTTACCTGTGTTACAGAAAAAGATACAACGGTAGAAGAGGTAAATGAGGCATTTAAGAAGGCATCGGAGACTAATCTTAAAGGGATTCTTCAGTATTTGACTGAGCCCTTGGTATCAAAAGATATGTATGGTTCAAATTATTCCTGCATATTTGATGCCGAATTAACCCGCGTTATAGAGAAAAGGCTGGTCAAGATTATGGGCTGGTATGATAATGAGTGGGCTTATTCGATGCGGGTAGTGGATTTGTGCGAATATATAATCAAAAAAGGGCTTTAAAGAAAATTCATTTAAATAAGTAAAATTGAAGGGCTGTTTCTGAGCTTGAACAGCCCTTTTTATTTTTATGGGTTATCTTTTTATTGGCACAATCTTAACATTGGGATTAAGTGGTATAGTTGCGCAGATAATCCTTCTAAGGGAATTACTGGTCAGTTTTTATGGAAACGAATTAAGCTGGGGGATAATTTTGGCTAATTGGCTTATCAGCGAAGCTATTGGTGTTTTTCTTATCGGTAGGTATATTGATAGGACCAGGTTTAAATTGGATTTATTTATATTTCTAAAAGTAATCTTCTGTATAAGTTTACCTATATCTATTTATCTTTCCCGCACATTTAAAACCGGCCTGGGAATCCCTTTTGGAGAAGGCCTAGGATTGGTGCAAATATTTTCTTTTTCCTTTTTAATAATTCTTCCCGTAAGTTTCGCTCACGGAGCTTTATTTAGTATAGGATGCAGTTTATTTAAATCGATAGGAAAGGTCTATGCCTTAGAGACTATTGGTACAGTTATCGGAGGAATAATTACTACTTATATTTTTCTACCGTATTTAGATTCCCTCAAAATCTGCTTTTTAGTCTTAATTTTAAATCTTTTTATTAGTATTTTATGGTTTAAGAATATCCAAATAATTTTAATCCGAATGACTATTTTATTTTTGGCAGGATTTTCTTTAATCTTCGGTCTTTTTCTTAATAGAATCCACCTTTTTTCTTTAGGTCAACAATTTGCAATAGGTAAGGTTTTGGCCTACCGCAATTCAGTCTATGGAAATTTAGTGGTAACGCAAAAAGAAGCACAGTATACATTTTTTTACAACGGCACCCCCATAGTTACTACCCCTTGTCCGGATATAACCTTTGTGGAAGAATTCGGAAACCTTCCGCTTCTTTTTCATCCGCATCCGTCCCGGATACTTATTATAAGTGCAGCCACAGGAGGGTTACTTAACGAGATATTTAAACATCCTGTAATAAAGGTTGACTACGCAGAATTAGATCCTTTGATTATTAAGATGTTAAAGGAATATTCTACTGCTTTGACTGAAGCAGAGCTTAAGGAATCTCGCTTAAGGATAATAAATACAGATGGAAGATACTTTGCATCTCATACCCAGGATAAATACGATGTAATTCTTATCGGGTTATCTAAGCCCCAGGATTTATCTACCAACCGTCTTTTTACCCGGGAGTTCTTTCTCCTTCTTAAACAAAGATTAAACAAAGACGGTATCTTAAGCCTGTGGCTTCCTGGTTCCTTAACCTATTTAAGTCAGGATTTAAAGGATATCAATGTCTGTATATTAAATAGTCTAAAGAATGTCTATAAATATATAAGGATTATTCCCGGAGATTATAATATATTGCTTGCCTGCCCGGAGACAGACCTTTTTAAGACTGACTCCTTTTTAATTAAAGAAAGATTAAAAGAAAGGAATATATCTACTAAGATTTTAATTCCCGATTATATTGACTATCGTTTAGATTTGCGCTGGTTAGATTGGTTTAAAGATTCAATAAAGGGTGCAACTAAAAAAATAAATCAGGACCTTAAGCCATTTTTAGTTTTTAAGATGCTCGGTTTTTATAGTCGACAATTTTCACCCTGGGTCGGTCATTTCTTAGATTATTTTCAAGGATTAGATTTTATAAAGATAATGATTTTTATATTATTATTTACATTTTTATTTTATCTTCTTTTTAAGATTAAAAGATTAGAAAGATTAAGTGTTGTCTATAGTATTGCCACTACAGGTTTTTTTGGCATGCTGGCAAATCTTATTTTAATTTTTAGTTTTCAGGTTTTTTATGGGTATGTATATCAGAAGATTGGGATACTTATTAGTTTTTTTATGACTGGGATTGCTTTAGGAAGTATAATAATCAACCATTATTTAGAAAGGATTAAGCAACCCTTAAGATTATTTATTTATCTTGAATCAATTATCACCATATTTTCTTATTTATTAGCATTAGTTATTATTAAAGGCAAGCCCCATTTTCTGACCTTATTTTTTATTTCCGGTTTTCTTTTAGGTTCGGAATTTCCTTTGGCAGGTAAGATATATTTAGAAAAGGATAATAAAACCGGTCATACCTCCGGTTTACTTTACTGCGCTGACCTCTTAGGCAGTTGTCTGGCAGGGATAGGATCGGCAATCTTATTTTTGCCTATTTTAGGGGTATTTACTACATGTGGGGTTATAGTTTTGTTTAAGATAAGTAGCCTGATTTTACTTTTTGTTTTTAAAAGAGCGATCGCTCTAAAATAAACAGGAATATTTTTAAAAAGAACTATACAGGCACATGGTATCCACCTCAAGCCTTTAATTTATTTAAGTAAAGAAGAATTTAAGTTTTTAAGGTTTTTAAGGAAAAGATTTTTAAAGAAAATCGGCCGATTTTTCCAAAAAGAGC
>JAMWCL010000016.1 GCA_023819035.1 Candidatus Omnitrophota bacterium | reverse complement strand
AAGCACTGGCTACCATGGGATTTGCTAAATATACAAAAGATTGAGGATGTCCCATCCTGCCAATAAAATTCCGGTTGGTAGTGGCAATGCAAACCTCTGCCTCAGCTAAAACCCCCATATGGCCACCCAGACAAGGACCACAAGAAGGTGTCTGAAAGACACCTCCTGCATTTATAAATATCTCAGCCAGTCCTTCTTTTATTGCCTGAAGATATATCTGTTGAGTAGCAGGAATAACAATTAATCTTACCCCTGGTTTAATCTTTTTACCTTTTAAAACCTTAGCTGCTAATCTTAAATCTGACAGCCTTCCATTGGTACAAGAACCGATTACCACCTGATCCACCTTTATCTTCTTTAATCTATCTACTGGTCTTACATTGCTGGGTAGGAAAGGACAGGCAACCTGAGGTTCTAAATCTGATACATCGTATTCAAATATCTTCTCGTAATTAGCATCTTTATCGGAATTGTAAAATTTAGCTTTTCTGGCAACTGAAGAGGGGCGAGAAAGGAGATATTCTCGGGTAATCTGGTCTGGTTCAATTATTCCCGTAATCCCTCCTGCCTCAATTGCCATATTACACATCGTAAATCTATTATCCATATCTAAATGCTTAATTATCGGACCGGAAAATTCCATTACCTTAGCTAAAGCTCCATCCACCCCAATCTGCCCGATGGTAAAAAGAATTAAATCCTTCCCAGTAACCCATTTTTTAAGTCTGCCTTTATATATAAATTTGATCGTAGAGGGAACCCTAAGCCAAAACCTACCATCAACGAAGGCACGCGCTAAATCCGTGGAACCTACACCACAAGCAAAAGCCCCTAAGGCACCGTAGGTACAGGTATGGGAATCCGCACCAATCACAAGGTCACCGGGCAATACTAATCCTAATTCCGGCAATAAGGCATGCTCTATACCCATACAGCCTAATTCAAAATAATTCTTTATTCTTTGCTTTTTAGCAAAATCTGCTAAGCGCTTGGCCTGATTTGCACTTTTTAAATCTTTTGCCGGCACAAAATGATCGGGTATAAGCGCTATCCTATTAGGGTTAAAAACCCTTTCAAAACCTGCCCGTTTAAATTCCTCAATGGCTAAGGGAGCAGTAATATCATTGCCGAAAGCCAGGTCTATATCTACCTCAATAAATTCTCCTGGCCTTATCTTCTTATTTTTTGTATGCGCCAATAATATCTTTTCGACAATTGTATAAGCCATTTTAGAAATTAAATAAGATTAAATTTCTTATTTAAATCTTTTTACCAAGAGGCAGGCATTATGTCCGCCAAATCCTAAGGAGTTAGAGATACAGACCTCGATCTTCGCCTTACGGGCGGTGTTAGGTACATAATCTAAATCGCATTCAGGATCCGGATGTTCATAGTTTACAGTTGGAGGCACGACACCTTCCTTTATGGCTAATATGCAGGCAATAAATTCTATTCCTCCTGCTGCTCCTAAGAGATGCCCTGTCATTGATTTTGTGGAAGAGACCATTACTTTTTTCGCGTGATTACCCAAGGCTAATTTTATTGCCATTGTCTCGACCTTATCATTTAATTTGGTCGAGGTCCCGTGGGCATTTATATAATCAACCTCCTCGGGGTTAAGCTGGGCATCCTTTAAGGCTAATTTCATTGCGCGAGCTGCGCCATCTCCCTCAGGATCAGGGGCAGTAATATGGTAGGCATCACAGGACATTCCATAGCCGGCTATCTCCGCATAAATATTTGCACCCCTTTTTTTAGCATGTTCTAATTCCTCAAGGATAACTATTCCACAACCTTCCGCAATCACAAAACCATCGCGTTCTAAGTCAAAAGGCCTGCTTGCCTTTTGTGGCTGGTCATTCCTTGTAGAAAGCGCCTTCAATGCACAAAAACCACCTACCCCTAAGGGTGTAATACAGCTTTCAGTTCCACCAGTAACCATTACATCCGCATCTGCCCGCTGAATTATCTTGAAGGCATCGCCAATCGCATGGCTTCCCGAAGCACAAGCAGTGGTTACGCAAGAATTTGGGCCCTTTAGATTAAAGTTAATTGCAATTTGACCGGAGGCCTCATTTACGATAAGCATGGGAATCAAAAAGGGAGAGATTCTACTTGGACCATGTTTTAATAAAATCTGATGCTGTTCCTCAATAATCCTTAAACTCCCGATTCCCGAACCTACTAAGACCCCGATCCTTGTGTTATCTTCTTTATCTAAATCTAAACCTGCATCTTTAATTGCCTGTCTTGCTGAAGCAAGCGCATACTGCACAAATTTTTCCGTACGATTCTGCTCTTTTTTAGATATGCCCCAATCTTGGGGATTAAAATTCTTTACCTCTCCAGCAATGCGACTCTCAAAAGCAGAGGCATCAAAGGAGGTAATCGGGCCTATCCCGCTTCTTCCTTCCTTTAGAGCCTGCCAAAACGAATTTACATCATTTCCTACCGGAGAGATCACTCCCAAACCTGTGATTACTACCCTTCTTTCTTGCATGTTAATAAAATTTACCCCGCCAAAATATAAAGGCGGGGTAGTTTAACTTTATTTATATTAAAAAATTATTTATTGCCAACCTTTGATTCGATATATTTAATTGCGTCTCCCACCGTGGTAATCTTTTCTGCCTCCTCATCAGGTATTTCAATCCCGAACTCTTCCTCTAAAGCCATCACTAACTCTACAGTATCCAATGAATCAGCACCTAAATCCTCAATGAATGAGGCATCCTCAGTAACCTCTTCTGGTTTTACTCCTAACTGCTCGGCAATTATTGCTCTTACCTTATCTTGCACTGACATCCTTGTTACCTCCTTTTTGTATTCATAAGATAAAATCGAATTATACCATCACCATTCCCCCATCTACCAGGATGGTTTGGCCGGTAATATAATCTGCTTCCTCAGAAGCCAGAAATAAACATGCTCGTGCTACATCCTGCGGCATACCAAATCTTTTTAAAGGAATGGAATCCAACATCCTTGTTTTTAATTCTTCAGGAAGCCGAGCGGTCATCTCCGTCTGAATAAAACCCGGAGCAATTGCATTCACATTTATGTTACGCGAGGCGAATTCCTTAGCAGTAGTTTTGGTTAGGGCAATTATCCCTGCCTTAGAAGCAGAGTAGTTTGCCTGTCCGGGGTTTCCAATGATTCCAATAATAGAAGCAATATTAATAATCTTGCCTCTGTGTTGCTTAAGCATTATCTTTGAAACAGCCTTAGTACAATTAAAAGCACCCTTTAGATTCACATCTAAGACCGCATCCCACTCTGTTTCTGACATGCGCAGCAAAAGATTATCTTTGGTAATGCCTGCATTGTTTACTAATATATCAATCTTTGTAAATTTGTCAAGAATTTTATTTACCGCCTCTTCTACTTTTTGATAATCAGCTACATTCATCTCTAAAGCCAGCGACCTCCTACCCAAAGCTTCAATTTCAGAAACGGTATTTTTGGCTTCTTCAAGATTGATATCCCCAATTACCACATCTGCTCCTTCCTGAGCAAAAAGAATAGCAATAGCACGACCTATGCCTTGTGCACCACCAGTAATTAATGCAACCTTATCTTTAAGTCGCATGTCTTCCCCCCATGTTTAAAATATCTCCTTGCTTCTCTATATTTATAACCTCTGCATTCTCATCGATGCGACGTAAAAGACCCTTTAAGACCTTACCCGGACCAAATTCAAAGAATTTAGTTATACCTTTAGATAAAATAAACTTCATAGAATCCTCCCAAAGCACGCTTAAAAAGACCTGTTTAACTAAATTCTCAACAATCTCTTCCGGCATAAACATTGCCTGGGCGGTAACATTACTTACAACCGGTATCTTTGCTTTATTTATCTTGATCTTTTTCATTTCTTCTTTTAACCTTAAAGCTACCTCTTTCATAAATGAACTGTGAAAGGCACCACTTACCTCTAATAAAACGGTCTTTCTTGCGCCTTCCTTTTGGGCAAGCAGATCCGCTTCTTTGATCCGCTGTTTATCTCCTGAGATTACAATCTGACCAGGACAATTTATATTGGCTATCTCCGTATGAGTATAGGTGCAAATTTTCCTTACCTTATCTAAATCTAAGCCAATTATGGAAAGCATCGCTCCCGGATTTCTTTCCGATGCCTCCTGCATAAACTGACCCCGCTTCCTTACCAGATAAACCGCATCCTCGAAACTCATTGCCTCACTAGCTACCAAAGCGGAGTATTCTCCCAGACTTAAACCTGCGGTATAAATAACCGAGATTGACTGCAAAGATACCATCTTCTTAAAGGCTTCTAAAGCAGCAAGGCTGGTAACCAAAATCGCGGGTTGAGAATTATCAGTGCGAGATAATTCCTCTAATGGACCATTAAAGCATAGATTACTTAAGGAGAATCCAAGGATACTATCTGCCCTCTCAAAAAGGAGCTTACTTTCAGGAAATATCTCATAGAGATCCTTTCCCATGCCTACATATTGACTACCTTGCCCAGCAAAAAGAAAGGCTACCCTTTCCATCTTACCATTTTATTACGCAAGCACCCCAGACCAGACCTGCACCAAAGGCATCTAAAAGCACGATATCTCCCTTTCTTACCCTTCCTTCTTTAACCGCCTCGCATAAAGCAATAGCAGTAGAAGCAGAAGACATATTTCCGTACCTTTCGATGTTTAGATAAATCTTCTGAATAGGTAGATTTAATTTTTTAGCCATTGCCATGATTATCCGTATATTCGCCTGGTGAGGAATAAAGAGATCTATGTCGGAAGGTTTTAACCCTGCTTTTTCTATAGCAATCTTAGCTACCTCGGTCATGGTTAGAACAGCAACCTTAAATAACTCATTACCCTGCATCTTGATATAATGCATACGCTCCTTAATCGTCTGATAACTGGCAGGCTTCCTTGAGCCTCCTGCAGGAACCAACAGAAGGTCGGTTTTTGTACCATCGCTTCCTAAATAAGTAGAAAGAATGCCTCCTGAGCTTACCGGACCTAAAATCACTGCTCCTGCTCCATCGCCAAACAAAACACAGGTACTCCTATCCTGCCAATCAGTAATGGAAGACAAAACCTCTGCTCCAATAACTAAGGCGTTTTTATAGGTACCCCGGGCAATAAACTGCTGAGCAACCACAATGGCGTAGATAAATCCCGCACAAGCAGCGGAAATATCAAAACAAACCGCCCGATGAGCCCCTAAACCCGATTGGACAAAACAAGCAGTAGAAGGAAATTGCATATCCGGGGTAACCGTGGCTACAATGATTAAATCTAAATCATCGGACTTTAATCCAGCATCCATAAGCGCCTGTCTTCCTGCCTTTATGGCCAAATCTGAGGCTGCTTCATCTTTAGAAACCAACCTTCTTTCTTTAATTCCTGTGCGGGTAGTAATCCATTCATCGGTGGTGTCAACCATCTTCTCAAGATCAAGGTTTGTCAAAATCCTTTTAGGCAGATATTTACCTAATCCAACTATTCCTACTCTTTTCATTTTTTTAAATGAGTTATTGCCTCAATTATTCTCTGATTAATCTTACGTTTCACCTCTTCTATTGCTACACGAATAGCATTCTTAACCGCCCGGGCATTAGAACGTCCGTGCCCAATAATTACCACCCCATTTACCCCTAAAAGGGTAGCGCCGCCGTATTCTGCATAGTTAAGGTCCTTTTTAAATTTAGAGAATGTGTCTTTTATTAAAAAGAAGCCTATCTTTCCTTTAAGACTAGTCTTTAAAAGATATCTTTTTAAAAAAAACTGCATTGTCTCTACTGCTCCCTCCATAACCTTCAATGCCACATTACCCACAAATCCATCGCAGACAATTACATCGCACTTCCCTGAAAAGATAGATTTACCTTCTATATTACCAATGAAATTAAGATTACTCTTAGAAAGTAAATCATAGGTTTCTTTTACAAAATCCGTTCCCTTGGTTTCTTCTTCTCCTACATTTAAAAGACCTACGGTAGGTTGTGGCTTATTAAATATGCTCTCCAGATAAGCGCTTCCCATAATCCCATATTGCAAAAGATGTAGGGGTTTAGGATTGATATTTGCTCCTACATCTATAATCAAGGATATTCCTTTTATAGTGGGGATCACCAGGGCTATACCCGGTCTTTCTACCCCGGGTAACAGCCCTAGATCCATACTCGCTGCACAGACAACCGCTCCCGTATTACCTGCACTGAAGAAGGCATCTCCCTTTAGTTCTTTAATGAGATTTATTCCTACTACGATAGAGGAACCCTTTTTCTTCCGCACACTAATTGCCGGTAACTCATGCATAAGTATGGTCTCGCGGGCAGGATAAATGAAAATCTTATCTTTAGGATATTCAAATCTTTTTAAAACCGGTTCTATTTGTGAAGGCTCACCTACCAAAACAATCTCCTCTTTATACTCCTTAACCGCCTCAACCGCTCCCTCCACCACTACCCCGGGAGCGTGGTCTCCACCCATAGCATCAACAATAATCTTCATCTTTTTAGTTTATCTCTTTATTTTTTTCTCTTTAGGCTTAATCTCTAAAATCTGTCTGCCATCGTAATAACCGCAGATATTACATATACGATGTGGCAGTTTAGGTTGCTTACATTGGGGGCAAGGTACAAGGTTTAGTGCGGATAACCTCCAGTGGGTTCTCCGTTTCCTACCGCGTGCTTTTGAATGCCTTCTTTTTGGTAAAGCCACTTTTCTCCTTTTTTACTTGTTTTAAGTATTTTTTAGATGACAATCACAATCTCCTTCATTTAGATCCTTACCACAGCTTGCACAAAGCCCTTTGCAGGTAGGGCTACATAAGGGTTTAAGGGGATAATCCAAGATTACCTCCTGCCTTATATCCTGATTTAGATCGATAATCTGGTTTACCTTTTCTACTTGATAGGTAAATCTTAAATCCTTATGGATGTATCTTTCTAACTTTTTAAGGCAACGGCTGCAGACAAGATGCAATTTTAAATTTAATGATAGGTCTATAGTTACGGTATTAGTAATCTTAGTAATCCTTGCCTTTACTCTTATCGGACTTAAGACTCTAACTACCTCAGTGTCTAAGTCTAATTCGGAATAAGATATCTCCTCCTCTAAATCTATCCCCTCTATTGGAATACTATTAACATTTATCTTCATTTTTAAGAGGGGTTAAGGACGAAATAATTTCTTTTTAAGTGCTTTTTCTATAAAAGGCGGAACAAAACTCGATAAATCCGCACCCATAGACGCTGCTTCCTTTAAAAGCTTAGAGGAAAGATAACTGTAGGATTCCTGAGGCATAAGAAAAACGGTTTCAATCTCAGAAGCAAGTCTTCTATTCGTTAAAGCCATCTGGAATTCATATTCAAAATCAGAGATCATCCTTAAGCCTCTAATTAAGACCTTAATCTTATGTTTCCGCGCGTAATCGATCACCAGCCCATTAAAATCATCAATGATTACTCCCTTTAAATCCGCGGTTAACCTCTTAAGCATAGCCACCCTTTCCTTAACCGTAAAAAGGGGCTTCTTATGGGTGTTATGGGCAACCGCAACAATAAGTTCAGGAAATATCAGAAGTGCTCTTTTAATCAAATCAAGGTGTCCGTAAGTTACAGGGTCAAAACTACCTGGATATAGGGCTCTCTGACACATCTTTTATTATAAGCTTTTTTTATAAAAAGAAAGCAGTGTATCTCCGTAACGGTTTTGCTTAAATAATCTTAAATCCCCTGCCTGGTCAGGAAGTATCTCTTTATTAAAATGCTCTATGATCAATAAGCCATTGGGCGCTAATATATCATAAATAGATAATGTTTGCAAGGTTTTTTTTGCTAGATCCTGATAATAAGGAGGATCGGAAAAGATAACCTCAAAACTCCTGCCTTCCTTATTTAATCTCTGGATTGCCTTAAGCACATCGGTACTTATCACCTTACAGGACAGGTACCCCAATAAGGAGAGATTTTTCTTTATTATACTTACACATCTTTTATCCCTTTCTACAAAGACTACCTCCCTTGCACCTTTTGAGAGCGCTTCTATACCGATTGCCCCTGAACCCGCAAATAACTCTAAAAAACCGACCCCTTTTATATCCCCTAGGATATCAAACAGGGCCTTCCTTACCTTCTGCTGGGTTGGTCTTATACCTTTGGGCATCCGGATAACCCTACCTTTATATTTACCAGTAATTACCTTCATAGTTGTTTAAAAATTACCCTACCAGGACTAATCTTTCATATTCAGGAAAACGCCTGAGAAGCCTTTCTTTTAGCTTTAGATTCTGAGGAAGATTTAGATAGGGATCAAAACCTACTAATCGCAGGGCCTCCTCTCTGGCTTTTTTTAGTAAGTGTAATTGAGTCAAAGGGTTAGCTATTTTTAATTCACTCAAGCCATGTTGACGCTCACCAAAAAACTCTCCCGGACCCCTAATCCTTAGATCCTCCTCTGCAATGTGAAAACCGTCGCTATACCTTAACATCGCCTCTATCCGGGAATTTGCCTCAGGGGTAAGTGCATCCCAAACAAGGATAAAGAATGATTCTTTACTACCCCTTCCTATCCGCCCCCTTAACTGATGCAATTGGGCTAAACCAAAGCGCTCAGCATACTGTACGATCATACAGGTAATATCGGGAACATCGATGCCTACCTCTAAGACCGTGGTAGAAACAAGTATATCTATTTTTTTCTCCTTAAAATCCTGCATAATTTTTTCTTGTTCCTTTGGTCTTAACCTGCCGTGAATAAGACCGACCCTAAATTCCTTAAATTCATTTTCCTTGAACTCTTCATACATCTGCCTTGCCCCTTCTATATTCAAGGTAAAGGATTCTTCAATTACCGGGTAGACAATATAAACCTGATTCCCCTGCCTTAACTGTTCCTTGGCTATCTTATATGCCTCTAATTCATTCCGCTTGCTAAATCCTAAGGTTAATGTCCTTGCCCTCTTGGGAGGTAGTTCATCGATAACCGAGATATCTAGATCTCCATAGAGAGTAATCGCCAGGGTCCGCGGGATAGGCGTAGCAGTCATAATAAGCACATCCGGATGAGCTCCTTTCTGGGGCAAAAGGGCCCGCTGGCCTACCCCAAATTTATGCTGTTCATCAATTACTACCAATCCCAAATTCTTAAAACCTATCTCTTCTTCTAATAATGCATGCGTTCCAATGACCAAATCAACCCTTCCTTCTTTAAGCACCTGGGGAAGTGCTGATTTTTCTTTACGTGCACTCGTCAGAAGCCCAATGTTGATCTGTCTTCCCTCTAACCGGCATTCTCCTATCCAAAAGCGGATATTCTGGTAATGCTGATTGGCTAAAATCTCCGTAGGAACCATAAAAGCCACTTGATAACCACCCTGGATAGCGATAAGACTGGCAAAGGTAGCCACAATGGTTTTCCCTGAACCCACCTCTCCCTGTAATAATCTTTGCATGGGAAAGGGTCTTGCCATATCAGACTTTATCTCAGCGATTACCCTTTCTTGGGCAGAGGTTAATTTAAAGGGTAATCTTCTCATAAAATCCTCAACAAGCTCTCCCTCTACCTTATGGGCAATACCTTTTTTCTGCTTCCTTCGGAACTTTCGCAATGCCAAAGGCAACTGAAAGATAAAAAACTCCTCAAAAGAAAGCCGCTGATAGGCCTGTTTCTGCATCTCTATATTTTCCGGAAAATGGATATTAAGTAGACTCTTAGCTAAATTAAGGAGATTGTTTCTTGAACGAATATCATAAGGAAGGCAATCAGTGATCTTAGGAAGATACTCTTCTAAACAGGCACGCATTAATTTCCGAAAACTGCGCTGAGTGATTCCTTCGGGAAGGGGATAAACCGGGGTAATCCTAGCCATATCCAGCATCTCATCTGTATCTTCATTAATAATCTCAAATTCAGGAGAATTCATCTGAAGTCTACCTGCATATTTTTCTACCCGACCATAAAGAATTAAGGTAGTATCAATCTTAAAATAATCCTTAAGATGGAGTTGATTAAACCAAACACAAAAAAGCTTACCTGTCTCATCACCTACCACTACCTCCAATAACCTGAACCCCCGCCTTTTAAAAGATTGTCTCTCTGCCCTAACTAAAACCCTTGCTTTTATGGTTTGATATTGGCCTTCCTTAAGTTCAGAGATCTTCACGAATCTAGTGCGGTCCTCATAGCGTTTAGGAAAATAATACAATAGATCCTCTAAGTTCTTAATCCCTATCTTACGAAATAACTGAGCCTTCTTTGGACCAATCCCTTTTACATAGCGGATATCTATCTGGAATAATTCTTTCATATATAATCTTAAAGTGTAATCCGGGCTGGCTCTGATTCTTCTTGAGGGACTGCTTCGGGTAAAGACTTATCAGGCTTATCTAAAGGATGTGAATAAGCATCGAGCACTTCAATCTCAAAGGAATCTGTAGTATAAAGCCTTCCTTTAAGATTTACCCTGCTGGGTTCAACTTTAAATCTACCGGATCTGCGCGGAGATAGGATCACTGTGTAAATTATTGTCGAATTAGGACCTTTACTTGTAAAAGATACGCTTGAGGATTGTGCCTGAGAGATTATCTCGAACCCAGAAAAATCGGGTAATCGCACAGAAGGGATTTTGCTTTCGTCTGAACTAAGAATAACCTTATAGGTTAAGAGATCATCTAAAAAAATCCGCTGTTTATCTATCTCTGCTTTTATAGAAAACTCAGCAAAGACGGAAGGAATAATTAATAGTATAAAAATTAAACCCCAAAAAATCCTCTTTAACATAGATTATCTTGAGCCCTGGATAAATTGACAATAGGGGCAGTCCTGTTTATATGGTGGTATCTCTCCATCAAATGTTTCTCTGGCAGCAATCAGGGCATCCTCTACCCAACAGCTATCTCCTTGACAGGATTCAATAAACAGATCAAAAGAAAGCCTTCCTTCACTAAAGCCATTGCGTTTATTAACCTTGGCAAAAATAAAATAACCAATTGATGAGACTTTATATCTATTTGCTAAAAGCAACCACTGATAGATCTCCATCTGTCGCCGATAATTATCATAGATTTTATATTCATTTGCACCGGTAGCTTTAAAATCAACTACCACTAGCTCTCCTTCGGGATTCACCCAGATATCATCTACTGCTCCATAGACTAAAAAATCTGTTTTTTTATGTTCAAAACGGATGCCTGTAAAGCTATCCCTCCATTCATTAAGCTCTTCACCATTATATAAACTTACATTAAAACCGTATCTTTTTAAAAGATAATGAACCTTACCGGATCTGCGACACTCATCGAACTCCTCTTTTAATAAATTATCAATGGCAGAATTGATAGTGTAAGGAGCGGGTTGTGGTCGTCTTACTCCTTTATTCATCTCCAACCAGAAACAACGCGGACAATCCAGAAACAGCTCTAATCTTGAACGCGAGAGTTTAATCATGCAAGAGGAGAGAGTTTAACAAAATCACTAATTGCTTTTTTATCTGAATCAGAAATCTCGGTAAAGCATATTCCTATTCTGTATTCATTATTCCCAATAAGAATAGCATAACGCACATTACCTACTATCCGCATCATTCTTATTTTTTCTTGGTCACTTAAAGAAAGATTTACTAAGGTAAACCTTAAAGAAAGAACAGTATCCTTAGGGATATAGTAATTGGTCAAAACCGCCATACCGCCCTCACTTAAATCCAGCATCATTGCCTCTACCTCGGTATCCCAGCCAATACTCATCTTTACAACCAAAGGTTCATTTACCTGGTATATCACTATAAAATCTACCGGTACTCGCCTAAACCTTCTTCTTTCCGGTCCCGCATACACCTTGGACATATTAACTTAATTTTTAATTATAATCCTAAAAAATAAAAAACACAATCCCTTTCTTCTTAAAAATTCTATAGGTTATTAAAAGTTAAAAAGTTTTATTTTTGGTTTCTTTGGGTTTAAGAAAGTGAAAGCGATCTTTCTTTAGATTGTTAATGTAAAAATCGGAAACCTTAAAAATAAAATTTAGGGGTAGTGCCTTTACATAATAGGATTTATCTTGCTCAAGATAACTGCCCAACACTAATTGTGCTAGCTCTTTATCTTGTGCGTCTTTTAAGATTATTCTCAAGGAAGGTTTTTCTAAGTCATAATCTTTGCCCTCGGGATCCATCACCTTCTGGGCATAGATATTTAGAAGATTGCGTAAAAATTCATCTACTCTATTAGAATCCACTTCTTCCGCTTTAGGTGGCTTTGGATCAAAACGCCAAACCGAGCTTCCTGCCTCAGCATGGTCTTTTTTTAAGGTGATTGTTTTAGAGTTCATCTCAATCCTTACCTTCTGGATATCGCTCAGGTTAAAGGAAAATAACCTTAAATCGGAAAAATAATTACTATCTAAATTAGAATCTTTGTTATATAAATTCAAACTCGATAAAATATCCTTATTTACTAATACAATCTTTTCTGAATCTAAAAGCCTAACAAAATTCTTATCCCATTCGGGTTTTAAAAAAGAAACCAAGATATGGCTTAAAAGTCCTCCTGAATCGGATTCTAAAACAATATGTACTGCTTTATCATCTTCGATTTGAAAATCGGAAAATAAATCCTTAGAATCGGCACGCAGTTGACCTTTTAGTTCTTTAAGGTTCTTTAAGAGAATCTCAATGGTCTCTTTCTTTGCCTTAATCCCAAAATTAGACTCTACACTCCAGATTCCTTCCGGGCTCTTTGTAAGGATCACCTTCCTATCCTCATCATTTTCTTTATATATCTTAATCTTAGAAACGAAGGTCTCGGGTAAATCCTTAATTAAAATGAACTCCTCAACTTTATTTCTTTCCTCTAAAAGTAATTGTTTTTTTTGGGCTATATTCTTTACCAAAGCTAAAACAAACAATAACGAAACAACCCCAATAATTATAAGTAATTTCTTAGCTCCCATTTTTATCTTCTGGTGACCATAAGATAAAACTGCCTTTCCTTTTGACGCAAGAAGAGACGCAAACCCGCATAAAGCACCAAGATTATTGGAACAAAGATAATCGTTAGAAAGCGATAAAAAACCTTTTGATTATCACTAAGTTTTTTGATATCTCTGCTGACATAGGATTTGGTGCGCAACTGGATAATCTCAGTTCCCAGAGTCAAACCATCCACAATATTACTAAAAAGCCCTAAGTTCCCTTGATTTCTTATTAGATCATCATTAAACATCTTAGCACATCCAATCACAATTAATTTAGCAGGTCTAGGGTTAGTCATCTCTGCCTTTTCTATCTTCTTTTCTTTCTCTTCCTTTTTTGGCCAGCTGGGTAAGTCCTTATCCTTAAAGGTATTGCTAAACTGCCCTTCCAGCATTACTCCTAAAACAAATCTTCCCTCTGAGCCGGATTGAGGAAAAACTAAAGACTCTTTCTTAAGGCTTCCAAAGTAAGGAGCAACCTTCCAGCTGCGTTCGCTAGAGGTAAACATTACGCTCCTGCTTAATCCTTCCCGCTTAATAATATCTTCGGAGATATCTAAACAAGAACCCCAAAGATATAAAAGCGAGGGCAATCTCAGCATAAATGGCATCTTATCATTCATCTGAGAGGGGCTTACACTTATCTGATTGGGTGCCTTTACCGGCATAGCCAAGGCAAAGGGACCTACCCTTTGACCTGAGGTAACCTCAATAATCTGGCTGTTCTCATCCATCAACATATCAGTATTTATACCTACACCCCATTTCTTTATAAGTTTATTTATATCAAGATTAAGGCTCTGGGGGGTAATCTCTATCCCTTGAGGAGGAGCGATCTTAATGGAATATTCATATCCCTGCGCAGCGATCATTACTGAACCGCCCTGATACAAAAATTTATTAATCTCATATAACTGACGTTCATTTAAACTACCAGGATTTATAATCAAAAGTGTATCTGTCTGAGCAGGTATATGATCGTCTTCACTTAAGTTTATCCTTAAAACATCGTAGCCATTATTGCGCATTAAAGGAACCAGTGTCTCGTATTCATCTTTATATTGTGTTTTAGTCTCGCTAGGGACATTTGCTAATAAGCCCATTAATTCCGGAGAAACATCAAGAGGTTTTAAAGGAGCAAAAATAGCTACTTTAGGTTTCTTCTCAGTAGTTAACTTCATTATCCTCGATAAGATAAGGTATTCTAAATCAGGAAGATTTTGAGGCAAGATCCGTGGAAGAACCTCCTCTTTTTTTTCTTTATAAGCAATAGTAAGTGCGGAATAAACCAGCTTTACCCCTATCTCATCCTTATCAATACTTTCTACCTGAAAAGGAAGGATGCCTTTATCTTGAATTATCTTCTCTAAAGCTGTCTCTTCTGTCTTTTTTTCTTCCAGAAGCTTTGCTGCTTCGATATGAAAGACCTTAAAAATAAATTTATTGCCAGAGGCAATCTTTAACTCCTCAAGCTTACCAACAATATCCTGTTCTAAGGTCTTAAAAAAAGTAGGCATCTTCTCAGAAGGGGTGATGTAAAGATTTACCCGGACAGGTGCCTTCAGTTCCTTAAAAACCTTTTTGGTAATTTTAGAGATGGTATAGACTTTATTTTCGGTAAGATCCAACCTTATAACTAATAAATCATTAACCAACCAGTTAAAGATCACCACCCCTACAATACAAATTACCACTGCCAGGCTAAAGAAAACCTTTGATTTTGGCTTTAATCTTGTCTCTAAAAAGAATCCATTAAGTAATAGAAAGACAGAGGTAGTAACTGAAAAATAAATTATATCCCTTAAATCTACAACCCCTCGATTAAAACTATTAAAATGAACCGCAGAACCAATATAATTCTTTATAAAAGTACCTAACCCGGCGAACCAGCCATCCAGAAGAAAAGCAAAGAAATCTGTGCCGATAAAAAAGAATATAAAACAACTTAGGGTAGTCAAAACAAAGGCAACGATTTGCTCCTTGGTAAGTCCGGAGATAAAAATGCCGATTGCTAAAAAGAACATCCCTATCATAAAAGACCCTAAATATCCACTTAAGATCGCTCCTAAATCGGGCTTTCCTGTAAGATAAAGTGTAATTGGAACAGTAATCGTACTTAATAAAGCAATCAGATAAAAGATTAGACTGGCAAAAAATTTTCCTAAGACTAATTCATGTGAGCGTAAGGGAAAGGTTAAAAGCAACTCAAAGGTATTATGTTTTCTCTCCTCCGCCCAGAGGCGCATGGTAATGGCGGGGATAAATATAAATAAAATAAAAGGTAAGGAATTAAAATAAAAGGTCATCTCAGCCTTACCAATAAGGAAGTATCTACTCATAAACAAGAGATTATTAATCACAATAAAGACAATTAAGTAGATGTAGGCAATTGCAGAGTTAAAATAAGAATTTAATTCTCTTTTTAAGATAACCAATATCTGTTTCATTTAACCTGTTTTTTTAAACAACCCTAAAAAGATCTCCTCTAAAGAAGGTTCTTTTAAAGTAAGCTCTTTTAAGAACCAACCCTTTTCTTTAACTAAATGATTAACCATATGCGCCAATTCACGGTAAGAAAGACAAACCCCAGAAAATCTTAAAATTCCTTCTGTTTCATCTATCAAGCAAAACTCCTTAACTATAGATGTGCCTTTTAAAAAAGACTCAACCTCTAAGCGGGGAGCCTGAAGAGCAAGCAAGAAGGTCTGCTGTTGAAAAGACCTTTCTTTTTTTAATTCCTCAATGGTTCCTTCAGCAATGATCCTGCCTTGGTCAATAATCAACAATCGGTCAGAGACACTAGAAGCCTCTTGAAGGATATGTGTAGAGAAAATAATCGTCTTTTCTTTAGCTAATTCCTTAATAAGTTTGCGGATACCTACAATCTGCATAGGGTCAAGCCCCGAGGTTGGCTCATCTAAGATTACTACCTTTGGATCGTGGATCAATGCCTGGGCAAGGCCTACCCTCTGTTTATATCCTAAAGATAACTCTGCAATCGTATCCTTCCAAACCCCTCCAATCTGGATTGCATCAATGACCCATTCTTTTCTCTTTTTAAGTTCTTTTCCCGAAAGCCCCCTTGCTTTACCTACAAAATCAATGAAGTCATCTACCCGCATATCCATATAAAGAGGTGGGGTCTCAGGTAAATATCCAATCATGCGTCGGGCTAAAACCGGTTCTTTTGTCACATCAAAACCACAGATCTTAGCAGTTCCTTGTGTAGGGGAGATAAAGGTGGTAAGGATACGCATCAATGTAGTCTTACCCGCCCCGTTGGGACCAAGCAAACCCACAATTTCCTTTTCTTTTACCACAAAAGATACCTTATTCAAAGCACGAAAGGAGCCATAATACATGGTAAGATTCTTTGCCTCGATCATCTTGATTTAGAATTTTATATGTTTTTTATATTTTGTCAAGATTCCTAATATTAACCTGATAACTAAAAAAGGGCACCTTCTCTAAAGAAGGTGCCCCTCTAATTTTATCCAAATTAACCTACCAATTTATCAAATTCCTCTACCGTAATGGCAGGAGAGGTGCTAAAACCAATTCCAGTTAACCTGGTAATCTCAACCGATGCCTTAAGCGCATCTTTAAGGGAAGGGAAATCCACAATAAAAGCTAGATCATAAGCTCCCAGTAAAGCATACATTGCCTCCACCTTGCCCGAACTAGATTCAATTATCTTATTTACCTTCTTTGTGCGTTCTTTAGTAATCCCTTTTATCGCCTCTGAAGAGTATTTGCCCAACATTAGAAACCTTGCCATATTATCTCACCTCCTTTTATTTTTAGCGATATGCCTGAAATCCGGGAAGTCTTTCGCTTTTGACTTTCTGAAAACGTTCATCCTCTACACTCATTAATGCCTTTATATACCGCCAAGGAATAAGGATATGAGTCTTAACCTTCTCTTTTACCTGTCTTGAGGGTGGAATAAGTTGGCCATTCTCATCCCACCATATTCCTAACTCATAACTGGGATTTTCAATCCATATTCCAATATCATCTATCCCGGTAACTACTGCCCAAACCTCATCCTTATAAATCTGAAAAAGCCCTAAATCCGGTCTTATTTCTTCTGAGAATTTAAATAAAACTAATTTTCCTTTTAAATCCCCTAACTGCATGCCTGCTCCTTTTTTATTATAACATTAAAACCTATAAATACCAGTCTTAAATTATTCTCTCACCCATAATCTTTAATTCCTCCAAAAACTCAATCTCTTTCAACTGCCAGGCCTTGTCTTCTTTAACTAATCTCAAACACACCTTACCCTTTTCTCCTTCAAAGAGACTCTCGTTTATCCCTTCCCTTCTTCGACAGATAGCCAAAACCAAAAGCTCTACTTTCGCAGTATCTTTGGTTTGATTGAAATAGATATCCATCTTTTCAATAGCAAGGGTAATTTCTTTATAGTAAGCGAAGAATTCTTTGGTGATGCCGATTAGACTATCGCGGTTATTACCATATTTATCTTTATAATTTAAAGAAATCAATTGTGCACAGGTTAAGATATCCTTTTTCTCTAATGCCCTTTTTCCTTTAAAAATAAATCTGCGTACCTTAGCCTCTTCATTAAAAGGTATGGATGAAATAAGAAAACGAAATATAAATAAAGCTACTATTGCCCCACAAAAGATTAAAAAATATCTATTCTTAAGGTTAATCATCTTAAGTCTTTAGGCAGACCTTGCTTAAGATATCTTTTTATATCTGCCTGCTCTTTTTTCCCTACCAGGTAATTACAGATTATGCAGTGAGGTCTTTTTTTATCTAAGCTTTCCCGGAAGACTCCGCGCATACCTTTATAGGTTATGCGATAGTGTGGTTCTCTTAAGCCGGTAACTAACATTAAAAACTCAGTTACCGCCAGACTTGCTACTGTTCCATTAAGCGAAACCACCGCTGGACTGGGTACAGTCTCTCCTAATCCATACCCTAAACTCTTTCGATAGAGGCTTTCTTCTTGACTCTCTAATTCCTGGCGGGCAACTTCTAAATCGATCTCTTCTGCGCATAACAAACAAAACTCCCCCGGCTTAGCTACAATGACCCTGCCTCCAAACTCCTGATAATCTTTAGAAAGAATTATCTCTGTGGCTGAGTCAATTAAGGTCTTATTATAGGCAGCACTTAATTCAGTAAGAATTAAGCGTGCGGAATCATTATCTACACAGCCAAAGATTATCTGGGGTATATAAGCTAAAGAGTCGATCGATTCTTCGGTGCGCAGATTTTTAAAAACCTTCTTAACCTGCGAATCAGGATTAATAGAATAAATAAGTTTTGTAGCAACTTCTACTTTAGGTGTTTTATTCTTTACATCATCTAAGGTAGCACCGATAAGCCGATTAAGGTTTGATTCTTCTACAATATCATTATCAATCAAAAGAAAATCCCTTACCCCTAAGTAGGCAAGCATCTGAACCACAAAAGAACCTATCCCGCCCAATCCCACAATCCCTACTTTAACATTGCTGATACGCGCCTGTCCTTCTTTACCAAAGGCAAGTATCTGGCGAGAGAATCTTTGTTGGTTCTGTTCCATAGATTTTTCTAAGCGATGATCTTAATCTCCCTTATCGGGATAGGATTGGGTCTTTTCGGTAACCAGATCTGTCCATAGACATCATCCTTGGTCCAGACTATTGCTCCATATATCTTACCGGGCAACTTCCACCAGATATACGGAACAAACTCCTCCATTCCCTTTATATCACTTAAAGAAAATCTTGCTTCCGAGATACGGTGGGAATGACATTCAATTAAATCGTAATTAAGTCTTCTTGCCTTTAATATTATCTTGACCTTCTCCTCATCTTTTAGTTCGAGGTGAGAATCACTCTGGTATTCCCATTTATTTGACTTTATCAGATAAAGTTCCTTTACATATAGATTTATCACCGCAGAATCAAAGCAGGTATTTACAAATAAGAAGCAACCCTGTTCTTTATGATTTTTAAAAAGATGCGACCTTATATAGCGATATTTCTGCCTGGGAATAGAAAGCATTACCAGCATTTATTCCGCCTCTCTTAATCTCAGGTTAACCGCCTTAATAAAGGTAAGCAGATTATCTCCTTTTTGAATCTCATCCTTTGCTTCCCAGATCTCGGGATGCCAGGAAAAATACCCCCAATCTCCACCCACCGGGACTTCCATATGTTCGTTATAATTGGAGGGCATATTTCCATTAGAAAGCCTTAAGCCTTTTTCTACATAAAAACAATCAGGTCCAGTATGAGGATAGGTAATAGGAATAAGAAATAATAATTTTGTGATCTGGCGATTATAACCTTCGGGCAAAGGGAAATCGGGAATGATTACCCAATCATAGTTCTGACCGTGGATAAGATTGGGGTATCTTTCTTTTAAAAGGGCGATCTCTTGAATAATCCTTTCCTGCATTAACCTCTTTTAAACTTAGGAGCCCTTCCGTATCTATGCCCGGGTTTCAATAAAACAATATCGGAATCCTTAAGGGTTCTTTCTGTGCCATTGGGAAATTCCTCTACAATAGGTAAATCCTTAGGTAAATTAGCTAACTCTCTTATCTCCTTAACAGTAGCAGTATCCTTTTCCCAGGGATATTCCTTACCCTCAATATTTATATAAAACTTCTTTGTGGTTTTTGTCTGTTTTTCTTTTACCATAATATCTACCTCCCCAAATATACTTTTACTCCTCTAAAATCTTGTTTCTTAAAAGAACCAAAATCGCTGAATGGGGAACGACGATGTATTTTTTGCCCTCAAATTCTATCTCAATCCCTGCATTGCGCAAGAAGATACAATAATCTCCCTCCTTTGCCTGAAGAGGAAAGTATTTATTTTCTACCTTGGGCATCTGCCAAGGTTCTATCTCAAGGGCGGTAGGATCGGCGATGGGATAGCCTGGTCCTGTCTTCACCACCGTTCCTGATTGGACCTTCTCTTTCTCTTTTACCCCCTGGGGAAGATATAGACCCGTCTCCGTGCGATCCTCTCCCTCATCAGGCAGGATTAGAACCCTATCTCCCACCACAATTAGTTCCTTCTTCATATTTATTTTACCCTTAAAGAAAACAATCTTCAACTATAAATTATTTGAGCATTATATTTATGAACCATATCCTTAAGTGCTTCTAATCTTGAAGCATCTTTATTAAGGTATAAAAAAGCACTGTTATTATGAAGCAAGGGGTCGGAATCATAGGTTAAGCCTGCTTTAAAAAAATCAGGGGTACCCGGTACAGGCGCATATTCCTCCAAATGTATCCTTACCTTTTGACTGGCAACAAATTTTACTGTTTCTTCTATCTCGAAATAATCCTCTTCAGGAAGACCGATCATAATATTTACCCCTATATCTTTTGAAGGATAACCTGCCTCTTTTAAATATCCAATTGCTTTTAAAAACTCCTCCTTAGTTGCTTTTATATTAGTTAAATTTTCTTTTTTCTTAAAAATAAATTCTAATCCTAAACGTGGACGGATAAAACCAGAGGCCTTAAGTAACCTAGCTATTTCTTTAGTGATATAACGGATATTTAGTCCATTAGGTGTATGAAAATTAGCCTTAATTTTTCTTTTGATTAACTTTTGCATTATTTTTATTGCGTGTTGACAAGCATTATATAAAAAAGCATCGTCATAAAAGGCGAAGTTTTTTACTCCCTTAACCTTAAAAAAATATGCGATCTTTTCTACAATAAAATCCTGAGTAAAATTATATCTAAAACCATCCTCTAACAGATACCATCCACAGTAGCTACATCTAAAAGGACATCCGCTTGAGGTGCGTAGACTAACTGCTTCTAATTTAGGATATAGCTCATAAGCATAAAAGAAAGGTTTTTGTTTAATTCTTAAATATTCAAAATTATATCGGGTTATCTTAAAGATAAGCTCAGCTATCTCAAAAAGATTATTCCCTGAATAAATAAAATCTACAGGGATATTCTTCTTAGCATGCTCCGGACAAAGCCGGGCATATATCCCACCTAAGATAATCGGGATACCCTTAAATCTTTTTTTTAAAATTTCCACTACCTCCAAAACACCCGGATACCAATAAGTCATTCCTGAGGTAATCAAAATTATATCGGGTCTGCTCTGTCTTTTAATCAATCTTTCAAATAATTCCCTGGGCATTCCATAACGCTTATAGCGCCTAGGAATAGATTTAAGGATCTTAGGCTTTTCTATCAACTCAAAATAATAATTTCCACAGCCATAAAAAGAACTTCTTGGCATTTTCCTTAAGTAAGTTTTTAAGGCAGGGTGATTGCGGTCAAGGCAATCAATTAAGTCTATCTTTACCTTACATCTTTTTAAAAAAGAGGCTATCCTTAAAAGCCCTAATGGCTTTGACCAAAGATCATAAGCAGCAAAATCATAAATCCAGGGATTAACCAAAAGAGCTCGCATATAAAAATAATTCTTCTTAAACCCTCTTTCGCATGTAAGTGGCTGGTAAAAGATTATATGCCTTTGGTGGACCTAAGATTAAAGAAAGAATTATCCCTTCTTGAAGTTTATCTTCGCTAAGTAAATTTAAGTAATCGGTTTCTGGCTCTTTTTTAATCTCTACTTTCTCAAGGGGAATCTTTTGGGACTCAGGTGAAAAGTTCGTAGTTTTAACGCTTATCTTTTTTTCTTCTGATTCTATTTTTTTCTCGGGTAGATTTCTTACCTTCTCAGGCCAAATCTTTCTATCCTTCTTGCTGGCCCTTTTCCCCTTTGAGTCTAAAATCGACCAGATAACTAAAACAACCCAGAATAATAGAATTAATAAATTACTCATTATAATCTTACTTTTGTTCTTTTGAAGGTGTACCGATTCTTTCCCGCATAGCAGTATCAGCTTGAATATTGCGTAAGGTATAATAATCTAAAACCCCTAATTTCCCTTCTCTAAATGCCTGGGCAATTGCTAAGGGTATCTGTGCCTCTGCCTCAATAACCTTAGCGCGCATCTCCTGGGCTTTGGCTTTCATTTCCTGTTCTAAAGCCACTGCTAGAGCTCGCCGCGTCTCTGCCTTTGCCTGAGCAACCTTAAGGTCTGCCTCTGCCTGAGAGGCCTGAAGTTCTGCTCCCACATTTTTACCTACATCCACATCAGCAATATCAATAGAAAGGATCTCAAAGGCAGTTCCCGAATCGAGTCCTTTTGCTAAAACAGTTTTAGATATAGAATCAGGGTTCTCTAAAACCTGTTTGTAACTCTCAGCAGAACCAATGGTGGTAACGATACCTTCACCCACACGGGCAATTATTGTCTCTTCGGTTGCTCCTCCTACTAGCCTTTCAAGATTTGCCCTTACAGTTACCCTTGCCTTTGCCTTTAATTCTATTCCATCCTTGGCTACCGCTGCTAAGACCCCCTCTTTTGGCGCATCAATCACCTTGGGATTAACTGATGTCTTTACCGCATCTAAAACATCCCTTCCAGCAAGATCAATCGCGCAGGCACGTTCAAAGGTAAGATTTAGATTTGCCTTATCTGCCGAGATGAGTGCCTGTACTACCCGGATAACATTGCCTCCCGCTAAATAATGTGCTTCCAATCTATCGGTATTTACGGATAAGCCAGCTTTATGTAACATGATTAAGGAATTAATAATAATATGGGGGGATACCTTTCTTAAACGCATCCCAACAAGACTGATTATACTGATATGTACACCCGCTGCCACCGCGGTAATCCAGAGTCGGACAGGAATAAGATAAAAGAAAAACCAGATAAAAATAAGAATAAATAACCCTAGAATAGGCATAAACATATTACCCTCCTTTTTAAACTACCTCTTCTCTCACCACCATCTTATTACCTTCTATTCTTATTACTCTAATCTTTTTATCTTTCTCGATGAATCGGCCCTCGGTAATTGCATTAAAACGCCTGCCATCAATAAGCACAATACCTGAAGGCCGTAAGACGGTCAATGAGATGCCTGTCCTATCTATAAGATAAGAAAGGTCCTCACTGGAACTAAAACCCTCTTTTTTATCCTCTTTAGTATCTAATCTAATCTTCCTCCAAAGCAAGCTTTTTTCTAAAAACTTAAAGAATAGAATTACTATAAATAAACTTGTTAGTAAAGCAATTGTACCCCATAATAAGCTCTGTTTAGCTGCCAAAAAACACCCTATAATTATAAAGGCAATCCCGGAGATACCCGGTAGACCAAAACCAGGGGTAAGTAGTTCTATCAATAGCAGAATAAAACCAAGGCTTAAAAAGAATATTATCCTCAAAGCCGAAATCAAGATTAAACCTCCTTCACTATTATTTGGTTACCTGAGGTATTAATTACCCGAACCTCTTTATCTTTCTCTATAAAATCACCTTCACTGGTAGCATCAAGTATCTCTCCATCAATTTCTATTTTTCCCACCGGTCTTAAGGCAGTTAGGCTCTTTCCTTTTTTACCCAGATATTTCTCAAAAGAAACCGCAGACTTAAAACCTTCTTCTTTTTTCTCACTACTTAAAAGCACAAGCCTCCGGTATAGCCTGGTTTTAGGAAAAACCTTAAAAACCACTAAGCCAAGTAAAATCAAAATAAATACTCCGTAGCCAAAAGTAAATAATGCCCGGTTAATCTGTAATTGAGGTAAGGTTAAAGGAAATTTTAAAAGCCCAAGAAATATCCCTAAGGTAATCAATACAATGCCCGCTATTCCTGCGATACCAAATCCGGGTATAACAAATATCTCAAGCAACAATAAAATCACTCCCAGCGCAAAGATTAAAACCTCCGTCCAATTTGCTAATCCTGCTAAATAATGACCCCAGAAAAATAAGGATAAAAAGATTATGCCTAAGGTTCCTGAAAGCCCCCAACCGGGTATGCGTAACTCAAAGATCAACCCTAAAAACCCTAAAGCCAGAAGTAAAGGACTAATCAAGGGGTGGGTAAGAAATCGCACAAGAAGCTCTGACCAGGTAATCTTAATTAAAATCAAATCCTTTTCCTCTAAACCCAGATATCTAAAAAGCCCTTTTTTATCCTCTACCACATTAACGGCAAGGCCAAGCTCCTTTGCTTCCAAAGCAGTAAGGTTCAAAAGCTTTCCCTTGGGGTTAATAGTTTTAATAATCTGGAGATCTTGTTCTTTATACTGGGTCTTAATATCTTCAATTTCTTGATCATTAAGAATCATGATTTTATCTTTTAATTTTACTAATTTTATCTCAAAATCTTTATCCACCATTGCTATGGCTAAATTTACCGGATAACCATTTGCTTCCGCAGTAGATTTAAACTTTGCCCTTATTGCCGAAACGATCTTCTCATCGGTTAGATTATCTTGGTTAGGACTGCCCAGTATGCGTGGTTCTGCGGAGCCTATACTTGAGCCAGGTGCCATAATTATCTTCTGACAGGCTAAGGCAATCAATGCTCCTGCAGACCAGGCATTTCCGTGAATAAAAGCAACTGTCTTAATGGGTTTAATCTCTTCTAAATACTTACAGATATCCAAAGCAGCATCCGCCCTTCCGCCAAAGGTATCTATCTCTAAAATCACCGTATCAATCTTATTTTCTTTTGCTTCATAAAATACCCGCTTTATAAAACTGGCTAACCCTAAATCAATGGCACCGCGCACAGGAACAAGATAAAAGGATTTAGTGTTGGTAAATGAAACAAAACCTAATGATAGAAATACTAATAAAAAACAAATGGCTTTTTTTATTTCATTCATAATCTTTGCAGTATCATTGTCTCTACAGGAATATCTTTACATAACCTTACAAACTCCTCAGCATCTGCTTCAGTACCTACAATATCTCCATAATGCATAGGAATTACTATCTTCGGTTTAATCCTCTTAACTGCCTTTACTGCCTCAGAAGGTGTCATCACATAGGTTCCTGATACTGCTAATAAGGCAATGTCACAGCTTATCTTTTCCATTTCCGGAATAACATCTGTATCACCACAGTGATATATCCTTTTTCCTGAAATCTCAACTACAAACCCCAAACCACCTAAGGACTGAGGATGGAAGGGTTTATTAATATTATAAGCAGCAAAAACCTCTATTACTATATCATCGATATTAATCTTTTCTTCAGGCCTTACTATCTTTATATTTACTCCCGAAAGTTTTTGTGCTGAAGATTTATCCGTGATAACTATGGTTTGCTTTTTCTTTATCTTATTTACATCCTCATTAGAACAATGGTCATAATGGGAATGGGTTATCAAGACAATATCTGCTAAGGGAAGACCCTTTTTAAGTTTCCACGGATCAAAATAGATAATCTTTTTATCCTCAATTAAAAAACTTGCGTGGCCTAACCATTTGATTCTATCTATCATAACTATTCTTTCCTTTCTTTTAACTCTTTGGCTTTTAATTCTTCGATTGTCTTTCTTATCCTGGTTACACGCTCGGGAGAGCTGGGATGGGTAGATAAAAAATTCTTTACCATACTGGCGGGGATCTCTATTGCAAATCTCTCCTCAACTGTCGCACAAGCCTCTACATCATAGCCAGCATAATAGACAAACCTTGTCCCAAAATAGTCTGCCTCTCTTTCTAAGTCTCTAGAGTAGTGGGCATTAAAAATCTCTCCTATCTGGTTTACCCCACGCATAACCGCCTCACCACTTCCCGGAGCATTACTTTCTACCGCAATCCCTAAGGCTAAGGCAGCTAAAAAGCTTAAAATCTGTGTACCCTGTGCCTTAGTTACATGCCTTCTTACTGCATGAGCTAATTCATGAGCTAATACTGCCGCAATCTCATCATCGGATTTAGCAAAATTTAATAATCCATAAGTAACAAAGATAGCTCTGCCATCGGTAGCTGCATTTACCTCTTGAAGGTCTACAATGATTATGGGTAGATTCACTGGAATTGAGGCTATCTTTGTTTCGAAACTCAGATATTGTTGATCTCTTAAAACCTTTATCTGAAGCCTATCTCCGATTTTAAGATTGTCTACTACATTGGCAAATTGATGAAGATTATTTATCTTGGTATTATTTATAGATAACAGAACATCACCGGGTTTAATTCCTACCTCAGAAGCCGGGCTGGGTTCTTTTACCACCACCACTACCACTGCTTTATCCATATTTAGATTATAAAGTTTTTGAAGATGCTCATCTACATTAAAACACATTATTCCCAGTAAGGGTTGGGGTGGTTGATTTATGTCCTCTTTAGGAATAGCTAACATTAAACGATGTCCAATATTCTGGAGCCTTTGCAATTGCTTAATCTGATAGTCTAAGGCTTTTACCTTTAATTCTTCCTGGGTTTTCTTAATCTCTTCTTGACTTACCGCTGGACCGGTTAATGTAACGCAACCCGCCAGGTAAGCAAAAAAAGAAACGATGAATAATATATTAATTATTTTCTTAACCATAATTTGTTATATTATTCTACCACTAAATAAAAGAACAATCAAGTTTTAAAAGTATCTTAAGATAGGCTGATTAACTCATAATCAAGATTACCTATGCCGAGTTTATAGGCATGATTAAGCTGTCTGTGGCTGTCTCGCTTAGGATGTACCTCTTTAAAGATATCCCTCCCACATTGTCTTACCACTAGATCATAGCTTGCTTTATCAATACTTACTGGATCAAAAGAAGCCAGTATCCCAATATCCGCACAGATACGCGGGTCATCTTTAGCAATACAATCACATTCCTTGGTAATCTTGATAGCAAAATTTAGGAAGGCGGTTTTATCCCTTTTATCTTTAAGTAGGGCAAATACATATTCTACCATCTTTTCCGGCAGCGTAGATGATCCTGATTCCCAATTCACATCTATTGCAGAAAAGGCACATACAGCAATACAACTAGCACAGCCAATGCATCTTTTACCGTCAATAACTGCTTTATTTTCTTTAAGATATATTACCTGTTGAGGACAGATTTTTATACACTCACCGCAACCTGTGCATTTCTGCTTATAGATAATCGGCGCAATATCCGAATGCTGGAAAAGTTTACCTTTTCTGGTAGCGCAACCCATACCAAGATTTTTAAGGGCTCCTCCAAAACCAGTCATAATATGACCTTTAAAATGGCTTATCCCAATAATTGCATCACTTTCTATAAAGGCGCGCACCAGATAAGCGGTTTTAACAAACCTTTGATTAATCTTAATGTCGATGGTATTTTCTTCTAAAGAATCATCAGGAATGATAATCTCACTGCCTATTTCTTTTTTGTTAAAGCCGTGTTCCTCAGCTAGTTTTAAATGCTCTTTGGAATCTGTGCGCCTTCCTTTATATAGGGTATTGGTGTCAATAAGAAATGGTTTTGCATTCTTTTCTAATATAATATCGCAGATTACCTTTATATATTCTGGCTTTACAAAACCTGTATTCCCTTCTTCACCAAAATGTAGCTTTATGGCAATATCCTCTTGGGGTAAGACAAAATCAAGTAGCTTACTTTCTTGGATGAGACGCTGAAGTTTTTTAATAATCACCTCTTTATTATCTGTTTCAGTTACGGGGATAAAATATACCTTACTCTTTGCCATCGAATATAAGGGAAGGCAAGATTCTTAATTCATTTAAAAAATCGCTCATAAAGCCAGCAGGGTGGCTGACGGGGCTCGAACCCGCAACCCTCAGAGCCACAGTCTGATGCTCTCGCCAATTGAGCTACAGCCACCATTATTTAATGAATTATACCAACCTTTTTATTTTAAGTAAAGATTTTATTCCTATTAGTTAAGCAAGCAATATTTCGCACTTTTGCTTTGAAGCATAGCTGTTAGGTTGTTGAATTGGGTTTAGGTTTATATATTTAATGAGCCCAAAAATCCAAAGATTAAGGCTCCTTTCGTTTTTAAAGTAGCCTTGTATCTTAATGCGCCGGCGTATCTCCTCAAGGAAGCGTTCCAGGTGATTCGTAGTTGATAGGGATAAATAGTATTACAAGCTGCGATTATGCCTTGAGAGCCATCAGAGATAATCAGCTTAAAGGATTTGCCAGTTAAGCCTCTGCGATAAAGGTCATTTAAGAGGTTT
>JAMWCL010000015.1 GCA_023819035.1 Candidatus Omnitrophota bacterium | reverse complement strand
AGTAATTTTTGTAACTAAAACAAAGTGGCCTTTTTGTGTTGTAGGTTGTGCTTTAGGCGTTGTGGTTTCAGAAAAGAGGTGGGCGATAAAGGGCGTTATACCTTGTGCATGTTGCATTAATGCGTTAGAATCAATTTTTACAGGATAAAGCTTTAAGCCGAAGTATTCAGCGGTTTTTTGTAAGGCATAGAGAGAATTGTAAAAATATGAATTAGAAGTAAGTTTTGCATCGATATTTCCCACTAAGGTATCGATCAAGATAAGTAAGGTAGATAATTCTTCAACCCTTACCTGAATCCCCTTTTCTTTTAAAAGATTATATAAGACATAAACCGAGCAAGGTGCGGTTTCAGTTTCGGGCTTCTTTAGCCATTCATACAGCAACTTTAAGTGGGAAGTGGTAAGTTGGAGGTTGGAAGTCTCAATAGTTAGACCAGGCTTAAGCTGAATTTGTGATGCGGGTTTGTTAATAAGAGGTTTTAAAAAGCGATAAACAGATCGGGCAACTGCTTTATTAAAGACTGCGGGGTCAATCTTGGTATTAAGTAGTGAATATTGGGTATTGGGTGGAACAGGGTGTTTCCAAAAAATCGCCGGGTTATACTCAATTGGCAAAACAACCTGCTCAGGCAAGAAAACTACCAGGACAATAAAAGCTACTACCCTAATCCAGGCCTTAAAACTAGATTTAAATTTTTCTCTGGCTGGCTTTAATTTACCTTCGGGTTCAGTTTTTTTGTGACTGGCTTCTTCCATTTTTTATCTTATACCTATATAAAAAACAAAAGCCAAGACTTCCCCTTTACCCCAAATATTTTTATCATTAAAAGCGTCAAAGCTGGCGCTTTTCATATTCTGATTTTAAATTCTTTATAAAACTTCTTAATAATATTTTAAATAAAAACCGGGTTGTCAAATACCTAATTCCCTCGGTATTCGGCAACCCGGCTGTCTTACAATTTTTTAAGACCCGTGGCTTTGTGCCTCCGCCTCACAGCGGATTTACCCTTTCGTACCTATTACGTACCTATTACTTTCTTGCTGGTAACTAAAGTATAACGGATAAATACGTAAATGTCAAGAAAAATTTTATAGATTTAAGAGAACGCTTTCTTTTACCTAACCTTGTTTGTTTGCAATCAGTTTTAAACCTGTAAAAATAGAGACAGCTTAAGCCCTCTTTTAGGGGGAACAGGGACAATTACTTATAGAAAAGAAAGAACCTTTGACAGCTGTATAATCCTCTTAGATAGTAGGACCTTGTGCTTATGTGCTTAGCCCTCTTCCCTTAGATTCTTCTCCGGTCTTGAATACTTACACAAGATACCCTTTCATTAGCTAAAAAGATCTTCTTACTATTCTCAGATTGGACATTTCAAAGAACCAGATTGGACATTTTAATCTTAAAATTTTGGCAAATCTGATTGCAAAAATTGCAATAAAATTGGACCCCCTACGATAATTAGTACAACCGGTAAAATAAAAACAATTAAAGGAAATAACATTTTTATCGGAGCCTTTAAAGCTAAACGCTCTGCTCTTTCAAACCTCTTCTGCCGCGTTTCTTCAGAGAGCATAATTAAGGTATTATAAATAGGGGCTCCCATGCGCTCGGCATGCACCAGGGTATTTACAAAAGAGGAAATTTCAGGTATACTCAGGCGTTTGGCCATACCCTTAAGCGCATCATGTCGGCTAGCTCCTGTCTTTATTTCATTGATAACACGAGAAAGTTCTCTTATCAAGGGGTTTGGCCGAGAACGCTCAACCACCCATTCTAACCCGAGCATAAAATCTAATCCCGCACCTATACAAAGACTTAGAAGATCAATAAGATCGGGGAAGGCTCTGAGAATTAACCTTTTCTGGTTATTAATCTTATAATTGAGATAAAAATCAGGTAAGAAGAACCCAATCAAAATGGACAAAAGCACTGAAAAAGGAGTGACTTTTTTTGTTATATAAGCTGTGGCAAAAAATAAGACTAAAATCAAAAGCTCTTTTACTCCTAAGAAATCTTCAGGTAAAAGATTTATTTCCGCCAGAAATAATTTGTTTTCTAAATTTTGTCGACCTATTTTGTCTAAAATTAACCGGTTAAGGCTATGCGGCATAAACGGCAGGGTAAACAAAAAGGCTTTGCGTGTTTGTTTCTTCTTCCGCCATATTTCATCATTTAGCTCTTTCTTCAACTCAGGGGAAAGCTTTAGTATATCTTGTTTATAAAAACTGTGACAAGCAAGAACAATACTACTTAATATGAGGATATAAATTAGAGTTAACATTATTTAAATCTCTATTCGACTTAACCTGTTAAGCATAATTGCCCCAATTAACTCTGAAATTAAACACCAAACTAAAAGCAACCTTCCAATATCTGATTGCACCATCTGGCTAAAAAAATCAGGATTTATCTTAAAGATAAGCACTGCAAATACTATAGGAAGAGCCGAGAGTATTCTCCCTTGCCACCTTGCTTGGGTAGTCAAAGTCTTTAACTGCTCACTAATTCTATTTTTCTTCCGAATACTTTCATTTAAATGTTCAAATATTTCCGTTAAACTGCCGCCTGTCTCAGATGCTACCAGGATACCCGTAGTCATAAGATTAAGTTCCTCTGAACCCATTCTCTTATTTAAACTTTCAAATGATTGTTTTAGCTCTACCCCCATTTTATATTCTTTAACCACTAATGCAAATTCCTGGGATATGGGAGGAGATAACTCCTCAGTTATAACCTCAAGTGCCTGGAGAAATGAAAGACCTGCTTTTAATGACTGAGTAAGGCTAGTTAAGGCATCCGGTAGCTGACTATGAAATTTTTTCTTGCGCTTCTTCTCAAGTATTCTAATCACAAACATAGGGAGAATAAATCCAAGTGCAAATCCCGCGCCAGTCAAAAGTGGCTTTCCAGACCAGATAAAAAATACTATACCCAGAATAATCGGAGTTAAGCCGAAAACTAAAATTAACTTTTTCTCACTCACCCAGATAAACATATTCTCCAAACTAGAAGAGGCGTGTGCTGCTCTTTTTCTATGGAGCTCTTCATAGCGTTTAGCCAAAACAGGGATGAGTACTTGTGAGATTAGATATACCGAACTCCCACCGAAAATAAAGATCGCAATTTGTAGTAATAATAAAATATTAAGGTTCATACTGTTCTCCCTGAGCTATAGCATCTGCACCGGAACGAATTCTGCTGGCAGTATAATTCCTGAAGAAAAAAAACATCGCTACCAAAGCCGCCACTACCATTGCCATCATTATACCATATTCTAAAAAACTCTGGGCTCTTTTTATTTTATTAGCTTCTCTAATTTCTGCGCTAAATAACCGCATTCTAATTCATAAAGTTTATCTATCTGCTTTTGAACGCCTTCCTTATCTCCCATATTATAATAAGCTAGCCCTAAACCATAAAAGGTTAAACTGCAGGCAGGGTTAAACTGAGTAAATTTAGAGGCGCACTCTAATGCCTTATCATAGTCTTCTTTTAAATAATAAGCTACTCCTAAGGCATAATATGTCCCAAAATTATCCGGATCGATGTGAATGGCCTTCTCAAGATATCCTATCTCTTCATCCAGAATTTCCTTTTTTACAGAATTAAGACTGGCTATTTGCACATAAACCCCGGCGATATAGGGAGAAATCTGAAGTGCCCTTGCTAAACTCTCTATTTCCCTGGTCTGTTTTTGTTTATCAAGCGAACTCATATTAACTCCACCAGATTTTTGAGCATAGTAGGCAGCTAATCGATAATCTCCAATCATACGATAGGCAAGCTCTAAGTTCTGGAATGCTAAGATACTGCCAGGCCGGTAGAACTGATTAAATCTCTGATGACATTCTATTACCTTAGAGTAATCTCCTTTTCTAAAATAAGCAAATCCTAAGGCATAGTAAATACCGTAATTTTCTGGATCTATCTCTTTGGCTTTCTCAAGATATTCTATTTCTTCTTCAGAATAACCTGAAGGTAAATAAAGAGTTAACTCATCACTAAAACTTAGTGAACTGAAAGAAATCAGAATTAAAAAAATTATAATCGCACTTATTGTTTTGGTGTACATAATATACCTATGGTAGTACTCTTATCATTATTAGCAGTGCCTTCACCACAAACTTCACATGCACTGCTGGTGCAACAACTACCTCCGCTACAGCCCCCAGTATCAGAACCTGAAGCAACCATAATCCCACAGATAGTATTTTTCTTCTCAAATAAAAGGAAGTTGCCTTTTGCAAGGATATCAAAAAGACTATGGCCTTCAAAGAACCGACTGGCTTCTTGTGAGTAATCTTGACCGATCCTTTTCCATCCATAGGAAGGCATATTTGTCTCATAAAAAGTGATAATTTCTTGTGGAGAATGGGAGGTTTTATAAGAAGCATTCTTCATTGGCCCTAACTCAATGCTTGTAAGACGGGTTGAAACTGGGTATCGCGGAACTTCTGGCAAATCCTTTCCCGGAAAATCCTTCTCCTGCCCTCTTTCTGAAGTTAGCGCCTGCGGAAAGAGTTTATCTCCCTTCCAAGAATTGAGGAAATAATCAGTTAATCCATCTTCTTCTTCACCAATGATAAGCATAAGATTTTCTTTTAATTTGGGATTCCGAAATTGAAGAAATTTTCTTATCTTATCTTCACTAATTAAGATAAAACCTTGATTGATTAAATTCCTCTTATAAAAAGAAATAATCTCTTCGCAGGAAAGCTGGCTTTGATAGGACTTCATAATATATGAAATGCCATTAAAATTTACCTCCTGCTCGCCCCCCTCTGCTGTATCTTCAGGAATAGGTAAATTATAACTCAGAGCCTCACTCTGAGCTATGGTTAAGAAAAAAATAAAGATAAGTAATCTCGCCTTCATTCCTCTAACTCCATATCAAAAGTCCTACCATAACTAAATGCATCCCATATTCCAAAGCTACCTCTCATTCTTGCTCTTGCTCGGGCTTGGGTAGTTGGCTGGATTACACGCCACCAGCCTGGTCTTGGTCTTCCTCTTTCGTCGGTCCAGCCTCCTATTTCCTTTTCCTGTCTCCTATATTGCCGCCTAACCGTCATCCTTACCCAACGGGTAGAAGGATCTATAAGTGGAGCCTCCCAAATATGTCCAAGAATACTACCATGTACTGGAAGAATCAAAGGAAGACAACAGGCACATACATATGGTATAGGATAACAGTATCCTGCCCATAAAGTCCAACTCCTTGAGCTTAATGTCTGTGGAGGGCTTCCTGTATACTCAACCGTGACAGCCTTACTCCTATCATACCAATTGTATGTCAAAGAAGAATTATCTTCCCAACCCACAGGAAGATTTCTCAACCAACGCGAAAAAGCAGAATCTAGCCTTGTCCAGTGCTCCCAGGACTCACCTTCCCGAGGCTTATCCCTGAATCTGGACCCATCCCATTTATATTTATCATCTATTCCCGCATTAATAAAGGCATAATAATAGGCATCCTTTCTGGCATATCTACTATAGGCATCAACTATTTCCCTTGCCCATTGGTATAACCTTTCATTAAAATCTTTGGCTGCCCTTACCACCATATTACGTGAGAACCAACACCATGAACAAGGAAAGATACAACTGCAACCAATGGGTAATAGAAGCCATGTCTGAAGTGCTACTGTTACCATCCACATTGGTGTATTCATAAAAGCAGCTTTATTATAACCGCAGACAAAATCCGATATCCCGGCTAATACTCCCGCATCTGCAGACTGAATAGTATAAAGACGGTCTAAAGATACCTTACCTAAATTTGCGGTAATTAGAGTAGCAATAATTAAAATTACTACTACCGCAACTAAGATGGGGAAAATCTGACCTCTTCTACTTTTTTTTAGAAGATGAAAATAAGAAAACATTTTAAAACCTCCCCCTGAAAACAATATTATCAGAAAGCTTTCGAGTTTGATGTATTGGCCATCTACCTAAATCTCTCCGGGTAGAGATATAATCTCGCTGGCGTTCAATCAAATCATTATTCACCCAGAACCAAATTCTTAACATCCCCAATAAAAATAAAAGAATTGCTACAAAGGATATACTTATCTCTAAACTAACTTGAGCCCTATGATTAATGCGAAGCACTTAAACTACCTCCCGTAGTAAAACCCATTCTCCCACTAATCGTATCCCTTGAGCGATAACCAGCAACTACATCTACTGCTCTTGCTCTACCCTCAGCTGTGCTTTTATTAAATAACCCATTAAGCAATACACTTAGAATCAGTTGAGAACCACCATAAAGCGCTGCCTTAACCGTAATAGAAGGACCGCCACAGCAACCCAAATCCTCTTTGCCAAAAACATCCCCTAAAAAGGACACAAGATCTTCCTCATATTTACCAATGAGTGCAGAAGCTACCCCACTAATTAAGAACTCAATCAACCCAGCAAAATTCCTTGTCCTTGTTTCGATTCCAAGCTTCTTCTCCCAGGGTTGCTCTTCAACTTTATCTCGTAAGTCCCTTAAGTAATTCGCTTCGAAAATACCCTTATCTTCTAAGACAAGAATAGTGTTATCAGTGGCAGTTACACTACCAGAACGGGTTGTAGAAATAGAAGAACGACTTTCGGTTTTGCTTAGCTGGCCCTGGCGTATTTTCTGGGTTAAATACTCCACATCCCTTATGGGCGCAGGGATCCAGGTCTCATACTTATCCTCATCAAATCTAACCCTTATCTTAATTGGCTCTATTAAATACCTATTCCCATTAATCTCATAATATTCGGCACTTTCCCGATCATCTTTACTTTCTGGATTAGCAAAATAGGGATCTTTTCTAATCGCACAGATTGTATTAGAGGCAACCTGTCTGTTTGTATCTGGACGACCAAATAAATCCTTTATATCAATTACTGGGCTATCCTTTACAATGGTATAACTTACTACCTTATTTTCTGAACGGGATCTAGCGAGGGCACGGCGGAAAGCCTTCATCTGAAGGGACTGCTGAGAATTCATAGATTGAGCATAAGAAAGAAGTGTAGCAAAACCCAATAGAATAAGGCTACCGATTATGGCTAATTCCGAGATTGCCTGGGCGTTTTGCGATTTATCTTCTTTCAGGAAACACCCTTTCCCATCCACTCCTTTGGGTAGATTCCCTAAAGTCAACACGACTTACTCCTCTCTGATATGTCTCAGTAATCTCGCTGGTGGCACTGCTAGAAGAGGAGGAAGCGGTCATGCGCGGTAGATAAGGTGTAGTAGCTAATTCTTGGCATAAGCTCCTTAGCCGTTTCTGCAGCCCTGCCCTAAAAAAAACACCCATTGCCCCTACTGCTGCAGCTACGCAAGCAATAATCACCGCATATTCCGCCATACTCTGGGCTTTTTTCCAGAAATTATTTTTATTAATCATAAAAATTTACCTTCCGCCTCTTCTGGCTTGGAGCTCAACGGTGCAAAGGTTTCAGTTGAGTTCAATGTCTCGGTTGTGCTAGTGTTAAATCATAAAAAATTTACCTTCCGCCTCTTCTGGCTTGGAGAGTCGGGGTATTAAAGGTTTCAGTTGAGTTCAATGTCTCGGTTGTGCTAGTGTTAAAAGTAACCCCGGTATTAGTCCCAGTTATCGTCTCGGAAGACCTACTATTTCTGATTTGATTTAAGGTTATTGTAGTATAGTCAATATCGAACTGACCACCACCAGAAATCTCATCAGCTGAGGTCATTATCTTTTTCTGATAAGCACCGCGAAACCAAATCCAACCCATAAACACCAAGGCAGCAATCACTAATCCGATAAGCACCGCATACTCCAAAGTGGATTGACCTTTAATTATTTTTTTCATCTTGCCTCCTTTAAAAAGCATTATTCTTGTTAAATTAAAATTTTAACCTTAGTTTCCCGCTCTATATGTTTCTGTGGAAGTTGAGGTCACATTTATCGTTTCCCTTTCATCCACCCCACCACCTTGGGTAACATTTCGGCTACTAGAGTCTTGCCTATTTCTATTTACATTTACTGAAATATCGTAACGCGCTCCCACACTGAGAGGTTGGTCATCTCCAATTTTTCTCATTTCTGAAACCACCCTATCCTGGATGCCTTCCTTAATCAGCGCAGATATACCTACTGCCGCAGCGATCACTACGCCAAAAATAATGGCGTATTCAGCCATGCTCTGTCCTTTTCTATTCCGTAGCATTTTTCACCTCCTTTTATTTTATCTAAGCAACCCTGTCGCCTCGTTACTAATCCTATTAGAAGCATTGTTTAAGGCTCCTTGAAGCGCATTTCTAAAAACTCCCCTAGCTACCGCTACTATCACCGCAATAATTACTGCTAAAATTATTGCATACTCCAAAATACTCTGGCCTCTCTTTCTCATCACTCACCTCCTTTTTCTGTAACATAATCACTAACAGCCTGTAACCTTCCCATGCTTAAGTAACTAAGAAAACTGAACATTGAAATAAGCACAGCAATAACCAAAGTAATTACCATTACATATTCTATTGTGGTCTGTGCATCTTTTTTAAATATTCTCATCTCTCTTTACCGATTAATTTCTTCAAAGACTGCATTTAGACCCAATGCAGTCCTTTTTAATTTTGCATTAAGCGAACGTCTAAAATAATTATTCATTATTATTAGTGCTGCAATTACTGCTGCAAAAATTAGTGAATATTCTATAAGCGCCTGCGCCTTTTTATATTTTAACATACCATTCTCATTAGTTATTCACTATGCGGTTAACCATTCCCCTATGATAACCCCTTAAACTCGTTTTTATTCTATTAAGAAAAGTAGCAAATAAACTAAGAACAATTAGAAGGATAACCGCATATTCAACTACCGCCTGTCCTGTGAGAAATCTATATTTTAGTGACAAGTCCTTTGATGTTTCTAATGGTACTTGCATTCTTTTACTTTTTAAAGACTTTTTTAAATTCATTATTAGTTGCGCATTAAAAAATCACATCCAGTGAAATCCATCTATTTTATCCGTGTAATCCTTAATAACAAAAAACCGAAAACCTTACGGCTTTCGGTAACCCGGCTAACTTCTCGCTCCTGACCCTCAGCAAAAGTAGATATATAAACACTACTTTTTCAGCGAGCCTCGTCCCGTGGCTTTGCGCGGTGGAACCTCCCTTTTCCACCTTGCCTTTTCGCTGCCGTGGCTATTGTCAATTAAAATATAACATTCCTCTGGTTAATTGTCAAGAAATTTTTTTAGAAATAGGGAAGCGCTTTCTTAAAATAGGTCTTGATATTTTAAACCACGGATAACCAAAATCTTTTCCCTGTCGGAGAAAAAACCTTTCTTTCATTTACCCTTCGGCAGGCATAGATAAGGTCATCTAAATAAGAATAATCCGGGGATGGGTGAAAAGTAATTAGGATGCACTCCTTTTCTTCTTTTAAATTAGCTTTTAAACTATAAAATCGCTCGTTTATGAGAGAAAAATACTGGTCTTCATACCCAAAAGGTAAGAAATGCCACATAACATAAAAGTCTAATGCCTTTAAGTAGTAATGAAAGGTAGCCTTAAGCTCCGGGGGAGATTCGGGAGAAAGATTAAGAGTATCAGCAAAAAAGAAACGTCGGGCGAGGGGGGTGTAAGTAAAAAGCTCGATTTTTCTACTGAAATCTTTAAAGGACTCCTCTAAATTTGGCCAATAACTAAGATATAGATTGGACAATTCTTGAAGATTTATTCTTTCAGGAGATAAATTAGTTAAAATAAAAAGACGGTTATTATCTTCAGGTTTATTTCTTATTACTGCTCCTCTTAATTTAATTTTTTTATTTACATCAGGTTGCAACAACTCCACCTCTACTTCTGCAAGATAAAGATCTTTTTTTATATTTTCAAAATGTCCAATTTCAAACTCTCCTTTTATATTTACTGAACGATATTGTCCAAATTGCCAAGGCCAAAGAGCAAAAACCAAAGATCTTTGTTTTCCGAAAAAACCCCTGATTGTCTCAACTTCTTCTAAACGGTTATCCCAAAGGGTTAAAGAGGAAATCCCCTTTTTCTCCTTAGGGTCCAAACTTAAGATAAACTCAAAAAACTCCTTGGTAGGAAGGTCATAACCTGGCGCAGTAAAAAGTACTAATGGCTCATCCTTCTCGGACCATCGGCTTATCTCTTCTTTTGTCTTATAAAAAGTATTGGAGAAATCAAAAGGAATATGAGGTACAGACCAAAGGGTATACATCTGGGCATCAAGATAAGCCTCGGTTCCATCCAAATATTTAATTTTAATACAATGAATTTCTTTTAAATCCTGGGAAATAATCTTAAGGAAACCCAAGGGTATTGCTTCAACTGACTGTAATTTATTAAGATAAGATAACAGACTCTCAAAGGAGAGTCCTTTGCCCACAAGACTCCAAAGTAAGTTTAGGTCTCTTTTCTCTTTAAGAGGCTGGTCAAACAAAGGATGGTAAATTAGACCTTCCAGCTTAGGTAAAGGGTCTTCTTCCTCCTTTAAATATTGCTTAATCAGATTGCTCATATGGTAACTACCTCCAATAAGTGCGTCTGCTACTTTAAGTAATATTGCGCCTGTACATTCTCTCTCGTGAGGAAATTCAAGTGGCACCTCAACCCTTTCCTCTCTCGGACTTGGTGGATTAACTACCTCTTCCGGCTTAGGTTCACTTGGTAGCGGAGGGGCGGGGGTAATTGGCTCCTTAGCTTTGGCTTCTAAAGAGACCTCGGGCGGAAATATTGCCGGTTCTTCTAATCTTACCTTTCCTGGCAATTCCGCTCCTCCTGTAACTGGTTCTTCTGGTTTTGGTTGCACCAGCTCCTCACTAACCTTGGTAAGCGATTCTTCTGTTTTGGCAGGTGTAATTAGAATTGAGGCGCTCTCAGCAATCGACGGAACAGCTATTGCCATTCTCTCCTTTTTTTCCTTTCTTCGTCTGCCTACTGGTAGACTTAAACCCGCCTCTTTAATAATAGAATTAATAGTAGATTTGGACAATTTCACCTGGAATCTATTCTCCACAATCCCTGTAAGTGTACGGCAGCTTAACAGGGGATTCATCCTTTTTTGCTCCAGAATAAATTCCTTTATCTCTGGTTTTAATTTATAAATTATACCCATTTTCTCTCTATTATGGACATTTTTAACCCAATTAAAGTATAACCCCAGAATTTCCCATTGTCAATATATATTCTGATTGGACAAAGCACACAGACACAGGGACATCTTTCTATCCAAAGTAGGGGCGTTCTATAAGCTAAATTAAGGTATGTCCCCATAATAAAATATTAAAAATTTTCGGTTAGAAATATAACCTAATTACGTCTATTAAAGTAGGGGGGTGATAAATATGGCAAGCGGACCAAGAATTCTCCTTGACAACACCACTTATCATATTATGGTGAGGGGTAATCAAAAACAAAATACTTTTCTTGAAAAAGAGGATTTTTTAAAGTACATTGAGGTATTAAGGCATTATAAAAGAAAATATGCTTGCAAAATATATGGATATTGCCTAATGCCCAATCACGTACATCTGATATTAGAGGTTAAAAAAGGACAAGATTTAGTCAAGATTATGCAAGGAATAAATCAAACTTACACCATCTGGTTTAATAAAAAATATAAAAAGACTGGTCATCTCTGGCAAGGAAGATATAAGAGTATGGTTATTCAAAAGGATAAATATTTACTTACTTGCATAGAATATATAGAGCTAAACCCTCTCAGGGCGAATATAACAAATTCTGTTTTTAATTATCCTTGGAGCAGTTGGCAGGTTCGTTTTGACTATAAAAAAGATGGTCTTTTAGACCAACCTGAAATTATTTAAATGGGGGACACCCTTCCGATAGAATACAAAGACGACAAATAATGGGAAGAGGGAACGTCCCTAATTACTATTTATCTTCTCCAAACCAAAGGATATCTCCTGTTTGAGTAAGACTGGCTTGAATAACTCCTGCAGGCAATTCAATAACAAAAGCAGCACGGGGATACAATCGAGTAAGCCGAAATGGCTTAAGTGATATTATAGTTTCTATGATTCGATTATCTTTATCTACAAAAATAACATCTATAGAAAAGCGCATAAAAAAGGTATGAATGGAATTACAAGGTTTTATTATTAGAGCCTGGCCTTTTTTAATTTCTTTTCTCCCCAGCAAGCCTTTTATTCGTTTAAAAACAGTATCTGCCATAATTACCTCTTCTGCTAAGATATTATTTTTAGTTTTATTGATTATCTTCATAATCTAAATCTGCATTCATTTGTACTAACGGAGACACCCTGCCGATTGAAAAATGGGATGTCCCTTGATTAGGTTTAAGGGTGTCCCTAAGGAGAGGGGGTAAAGAGATTATCCGGAAGAAATATCCCTTTTATTCTCAAATCTTCAAGGAATGAAGGTTTGTATCCCGTGGCTCGAAAATTACCTAAGATATTGCCTTTATTATCTATGCCAGTTTGTCTGAAGATAAATATATCCTGAAGGTTAACGTTTATCTCATCTCTTATCCCGGCTAACTCTGTTATCTGAACAATCTTTCTCGTTCCATCTGAAAGCCGGGCAGTATGAACAATCAAATCTATAGTTGAGGCTACCATCTCGCGGATTGCCCTGATAGGCAGTTCCACACCAGACATCAAAATCATTGAATCTAATCTTACCAGGACATCGTGGGTAGAATTTGCATGTATAGTAGTCATTGAGCCATCGTGTCCGGTATTCATTGCCTGAAGCATATCCAAGGTCTCAACACCTCGGCATTCACCAATTATTATTCTATCTGGACGCATCCTTAAAGTATTCCTAAATAAATCCCTAACAGTAATTGCTCCTTTACCTTCAATATTGGGAGGCCTGGACTCTAATCTTACCCAGTGCTCCTGATGAAGTTTTAACTCCGCAGCATCTTCAATAGTCACAATCCGCTCACTGTCAGGGATAAATTCAGAAAGGACATTTAGTACCGTGGTTTTACCAGAGCCTGTACCCCCTGATATAATTATATTTTTCCGAGCTAATACACAAGCCTTAAGAAACTCTGCCATTTCTACGCTTAAGGTATTTATTTTCACTAACTCTTCGCATTTGAATTTTTCCTTTCTGAATTTTCTTATGGTCAGGGTTGGCCCGGTCAAAGAAAGAGGGGGAATTATAGCATTTACGCGTGAACCATCAGGAAGCCGGGCATCCACCATTGGCACAGATTCATCGATCCGTCTACCTATAGGAGCAATAATCCGTTCAATAATAACCTTGACCTGCTCGTTGGAAATGAATTTTTTACTGGTGAGTTCAAGTTTACCGTTACGCTCAATATAAACCTCATCTTTGTTATTAACCATGATATCAGTAATAGTGGGGTCTGCCAATAAATCCTCTAAGGGACCTAATCCCAAGGCCTCATCTAAGATCTCTTTTACCAGTTTCTTACGCACCTCTGGAGAGGAAATAAAACCGCCTGACTCTTCAGCCAAAAAATTAGAGATCATTATCTCTGCCCTGTCCTTTAACTCTTTGGTCTTTTTTAAGTTACTAAAAACTTTCAGGTCTAATCTTTTAAGATTTAGTTCATCAATAAGTCTTTTATGGATTCTACGCTTTAGAAGTAAAATTTCATCTACTTCTTCAGTGGGTATATATTCCTGTAAAGGCTCAACCAGGCCTTCCTTTAGCCAAAACTCTCCTGACTTCTCTGCTATTGCTGCTTCTTTAGGTCTTAACTGGTCTATCTCTTTGATCTCCACAAATAAATTCTGTGTTATCTCTAAATATTCGGCGAACTTGATTATTGCTTGAGAAACCTTTGCCCGGGGATTATTAATTACCACTGGAATACCCTGATTCACCGCCAACCCCACAACCTTTCCTTCTGATGGTATCCTGGCAATAATATCACAGGGAAGAGCCGCACTTACCTCCTGCCAACCGATGCTGGCAGCAGACTCCGCCCTATTTAAGACAATCTTCACCATTGATAAAGGAAATTGTAAGAACTGCAAAGTATCTAAGGTCCATTTAGTCTGATATACAGAAAGGATATCGGGGGTAATCACCAAAAGGATAAGATTTGCCTGATTTAAAATTGCTAGAAACACCTCACTAAAATTTTTACCTGCATCTATAATAATATAATCATAATTTTTATCCAAAAGATCTCCTAATATATCTTTTATATATAAAGGGTCTAAATGAGGAGACTGTTGAGGTTTTAAAACCCCTGCTAACAGATCTACTCCAAATTCAGTGTGAACTAAAAAATCTTCCAATTTGAAGTTAGCTACTTGTCTCTTAAGAATACCCATTAAATCTACAATTGCCCTCTGGGGATTAATATTTAACATTCTAGCCATATCACCGATTGCCTGCAGATCAAAATCTACCAAACAGACGCGCTTCATCTGATTCTTAGACATACTCACCGCCAAGTTCGTTGCAATTAAGGACTTACCTACACCACCTTTAGTACTGAAGAGAACTATTCTCTTAGCCATATACTTTACTCTAACTGATAGACAATAGGGATATCTATCCAGAGATCTTCTTGAGTGATTGAGGAAGGGAAGGGTGGAAAAATACCTATTGCCTCCGTAGTATTTATTGCCTCATCATCAAGTAGTTTATAACCCGATGACTCTTTAACTTTGACTTCTAGGAGCTGACCATTATAAGCTAAATGAAGACTCAATTCAACCGTTCCTTTAAGCCCTGCTTCTTTGGCTAAAGGAGGATAATTTATATTCTCTAATATACGGTTTTGGATAAGCCTGGTATAGGCGGTCACTGGATTCTCAGCGGTGACCGGCGACACCAAAGTCTCAGAAGAAATAGCCCTGATTTCTGGCTCTTTTTTCACACTCACAATCTTAGGGGTAAGGGTAATAAATAATTCAACATCGCCTCTTTCTCCTTCTCCTCCTCCCCGTCTTGTGGTTTTTTTTCTAAAAAATAGACCCAGAATAGGTACATCACCTAAGCCAGGTGTTTTGTGGATTTCCTCTTCAGTTTTTTCTTTCTTTAAACCACCGATGGCCATGGTTTGACCATTATTTAATAAAAGTTCGGTTGAGACATTGCGTTTGGTTAAAGGATAGGCCTTAGCTGTTCCAAATATCTCTCCCGCGCCCACCTCACTTACTTCTACACTTAAAGCCAACTTAATCCGCTCTCCCTCTACTACCGTAGGTTTTATCTTTAATTTTATTCCGAATTCCTTATATTCTACCTCAGTGCTTGCTCCACCTAAGAAGGTCGTACTGGTAAATACAGGTTTTTCACCACCCACCAATAATTCTGCCTCCTTTCCGCTCTGACAGGAAAGTCGCGGACGGGAAAGCAGGCGAGCTTTTCCTTCTTGGATAAGGGTGGTTAATTGAACATTAAAAGCACTGCGCGTATAATCCGAGACATGAAAAAGGTTCTTTAAGCCCGTTACCGGGGTATTGGTGGGTCCGGAGAGGTCAGTCAAAGCAATAGCCTCCGGCCAGTTAAACCCTAAGATGTTAGTAGCATCCTTGCTCAGTTCTAAAACCTGCACATCAATCTCTATTACCGCCGCTTCCTCCTCTTCTTTTACTATCACTAGGTCCATTACGTTATTCTTAAAGGGTTCCAAAACAAGACTAAGCCTTTCTTTTTCCTGATTAGTTCTAACATTACCCAATATAAGAATCTTGCTCTCATCTTCAGTTATCTGGGTATAAACGTTGGTCAGGGCAAGTGTCGCTAACAAATTATCAATGCGGTGCTTCATCTCAACCATATCCTCAGCAAGAACTTTAACCTTATAAGCCTTTTCCCCCAAATCATCCCATAACAACAGACTAGTTCTACCTGCGGTTTTGGCACTAACAGTAATTTCACTCTTGGCAACATCAGTCACATCTATTATCTGAGGATTACTAATTACTATGCGTCTGGGATTGCTTACCGGAATAATCTTTATCTCGCCAATAAATAAATTAATCTCTTCGCCTTCCTCATTATAGGCATAATTAATTAAGGGAAGAATAGTTAATAAACTGGTTAGGAATAAAAAAATAATGCGTATTTTTTTCATTATCTTCCTTTTTATTTTGTAAGCGGAACCGTCTCCTTTTTTAGCCCGCGGTATATCTCCACATAAGTAACCGGCTCGGTCTTTTCTGGGATTTTTTCCGGCATTGTTTCTTGGGGCATTAAATATTGAAATAATGTTTCCCAGGTAACCGGCTTAAATGGTTCCGTCTGAGAATCCGCTGGAGAACGTAAAACCAATCGAATTTTTCCTTGTTGTTCCTGGATAAAGGCTATAAAATTTGCTTCCTGAGGAGTAAGCGCAAGGGTGATCAAGGAGGAAGAGGTTTCTTTTTTTCCTTCCTTTTCTTCGATGTAACGTTTTTCTCTCATCGCAGTAACAATCCCGGTTTGCTGACCTACCGCAAGCACCAGGATATTCTGAAACAAAGGGATAGAGACTACCTGGGTTGTCTGTTTGACCTCCGCAGTTAATGCCGGCACAGAAAGAGTGGCAATTACATCTACATAATCTCCGGGTTTAATCATTCCTGCCAAAGATGATATATTATCTACACTAATGGTGATTGCCCGTTTACCTACAGGGGTTACCTCTGCCAGCCCAGCGGTCTGCCGGGACTGAGTGAGTTTACTTAGGGTAATTTGTTCACCTTTAGAGATAGGCGCAATAGTCACCATACCTGCTATCCTGTCTAAAGAAGAGACCGCCTGCGGCGTGACGAATTCTTTGGGAAAAATTTTTACCTCTAGCATTTCCTGATCAATAGTAACTCCGCGGGGTATATCCTGGTTAGCTACCAATATTGCAGTCTGACTCTCCTGTTTTTTGGCTACTCGACGCTCTGCTTCTTGTTGATAAATCTGGCGTTGTTGATTAAGATAAATATTGAGGAGAGCTATCGCCAACGAAGCCAAAACTCCTGCCGCAATGAGCAGCATTAAACGCTGTCTTTGCATCTTATTTTATCTCTCCTTCGTATATTTCTATCTTTGTATCACGGGATAACTGGGAATAAACTTTATCCAGCTCATCCTGTTGTTTTCTGGCTAAAAGAATTGCTTTTATTGTATCCCAGGCATCTGGTAAAGAAAGCTGCCTACCTTCTTTTATGCTCTCTATTTTAACTATATAAAATCCATCCGGACCATCAAAAACAGAACTTATTGCCCCCTGTTTTAAAAGAGGCGAAAAGGCCGCTTCATCAAAGTTGATATATTTCTCTCCTCGCTCTCCCTTGCGCAAAAATCCCAAATCTCCACCGTTTTTTGCGGACTCGGCAATAGAACGATTCCGTGCAATTGTAGAAAAATCCTGCCCTTGCAGTAACTCTATTAATATCTGTTTGGCTTCTTCCTCAGTTCGGGTAACTATTTCTCTTATCCGGCGTGCTTCAGGCTCGCGGAATAAATCTTTATTATTCTGGTAAGCCTCCTCTATCTCTGAATGGCTAACATCTATATTTTTCACAATTTCATTCTGCATCTCCTGGGCAAGTAAGGCCATTTTATATCTGTTTAAAATCTCTATAATTTCCTCTTTTTGGTCTAAGCCTTTATCTAGAGCTAATTGATAAAAAACCATTTGACGTATAAGCATACTCTTTAAATAATTTATTTTCTTATCGCGTGTATCTATCTTGGCTGCCTTTCTCTCCTCCTCAGTTAAATCCTGTCTTAAGTCAAGGCTGGCATTATAAATATCCACATACCTGTTCAATTCCTCAAGGGTAATGGGTAGATTATTTACTTTAGCGATCAATGTACCTTTAACTATTGGCTGAAAAGGCTGGACTTTACTCGTTGTCTTTTGGGGTTTTAAGAAGTTAATCTTATCACAGCCAAGACATAAAAAAGAAAAGAAGACAAGGAAAGATAAAATAACAGGACGATTTGGTAAATATTTCATTCCTCCTCCTTTCTTAATCCCTCAAAAATCAGTCTTTTTTCATCAATTAAGGGATTACGGAATCCATATTAAAGGTATAGAATTTCACTGACAATACCCAGAAACGAAAAACCACTCCCCTACTTTTAGACTAGATGCCCTCAAGAACCTTAAATGTTGACGCACTCAACCTCCTTATTTTGTTTTATTTTTATCATAAAGTTTAATAAATTGCAAGAAAAATTTATTCTCGAGCTGTAAAGTCTAAAGACATGGGTAATACTTTTGCTTTTTATCTGTTATAATAAAAAGCAAAAAATTTTGTTTTTAAAAGGAGCTGTTACCCATGCCTAAGTATTTCTATCAAAGACTAAGCTATGTGCGATTTAGCCTGGATACTTATGTATGATATGAGGAACTCTTTAATAAATACAGGCCACATATGGGTCTAGGGGGTTTAACTCCCTTGCAAAAGCTACAAAGTTATGATAAGTATAAAAGTGTTACCTATGTGTTTAGGTAATGCAAAATCGGGAAGGGATATAAATCCTATTCGTTTCTTAAATATATAACCCTGGTTCCTTAAAGATTTCTTTAATTCCAAGCTCTTAAGATGGTTTATTAACCGCGCTTTTCTGAAGCTATAATAGTGCATTCTTCTGAAGTTCTAATTCTAAGAGGGCAGTAAATAATTTATCTTTTAGAATAATATTTTAAAGAAAGGGCTAAACCTATAAAGATAGACACAACCCCAACAAAGAAAAGGAATAAGATAATTATCCTTCTTACCTATCCTTAACTTTTCTTATTTTCTTACTAATTCTACCTTATCAAAATAAACTATACCCTTTGCTTCCGGTAAAGGCTCAAATTGAAAGCTTTTAATAGGAAAATCCAGATTAAGATTCCGGTCGCTATTATCGGGTTGCCAATCAAAACGAGCAAAAAACTCTTTAAATGGGCAGATAATCCTTTTCCATCCCTTAAAATTATCCTCGATTATAAAACGCCACATCTCATTACCATCATCCTTTATATCAAAGGCAATCTTCGTTTTAGAATTACTACCGTACATATAGAAAGAAAAACCATAATAATTAGGCCAATCTATCTTCTCAGGGGTAATCAACCAAGAGGAATTATTAACATCCAAACCAAAACCCCTGGCTACCCACATATAACCACCCGCTACTGCTTCATAGATTATTTTTATAGATTGCTCACCTGAATATTTAACCTCTCTATCAGCGACTACCTGAACCCTTGAACCATTACCTGAGCCAAAATCTACGGTTCCTTCTTTACCTCCGGAAAGCAAAACTTCAAAGTCATCGATTAACAGGTCTTCTGCCTGGGCAAAAGAAGATATAGTTAAAGTAATCAAAAAAATAAATCCTGCATAAATATTCTTCATCCTTTCTCCTTTCTTATTATCTTACTCCTAAATTTAATATCTACAACTAAAAAAATTCTTATCCTTTCCATACTAACCAGATAAAAAGATAAGCCACGGTTACTGCAGAGAGGGTAAAGGGAAGACCAATCTTTATAAAATCATAAAATCTTACCTGATGCCCTTCCTTACGCAATAACCCTACCCCGACAATATTAGCAGAGGCACCGATAGGTGTGATATTGCCTCCTAAAGAGGTTCCGATGAGTAAACCAAACAAAAATGGCCATTGGCTTATCCCTAATGAAAAGGCAACTATTTTTGCTACGGGGATCATCGTTACAGTATAAGGTATATTATCTACAAAGGCAGATAAAAATACAGAAAGCCAGACGATTACTGTATAAGCAAAGAAGGGATTACCTTTTGTAAGGAAAGAAATAATTCTGGCAATATCCTGGATTATTCCTGCATATGTAAGACTTCCTACCAAAATAAATATTCCGATTAAGAAAAAGAATGTATGCCAGTCCAAATCCTTTATCAAAGAAATTGACTCTTTATGTTTTAATTCATGCCAGATTAAACCTATTAGACTAAATCCCAGACAGATCATTGCTATTATATAAGGAGACTTCTGCTTAATGAAGCTTGTTAAACTAAGGGTTAAGATCATCAGAACTATAAGCCAGGTAGGAAACCAGGTCTTTACCTTTGCTTCTTTAATAGCTATGGGTGGTTCTTTATATTTTCTAAATAATAAATAAAGCACAAGAAATGAAGCAACTGCACCTAATTCTACTGCAAAGGCGATCCCCGGTCTTTTATTCATCCAGAAAAAATCTAGGAAGTTCATTCCGCTAGAAAGCGCCAAAATTATACTTGTGCTATCTCCTACCATTGTAGCACAACCTTGAAGGTTAGCGGAAACCGCTATTCCAATTATAAAAGGAATAGGATCTGCTTTTAACTTCCTGGCTACCTCAAAGCCAATAGGTGCAACAATTAAAACTGTAGCTACATTTTCTACAACGCTGGAGATTAAACCCGATAAGATACAAACGGAAAGAAAAGCCATGCCAGTTGTCTTTGCCTTATCTACTAATTTAATCGCTAAATAAGCAGGTACGTCCGAAAATATAAAAAGATCCGAAAGGATCATCGTTCCTAAGAAAACCCCTAAAACATTAAAATTTATACTAAAAAAAACCTGTTTTATACTCATTGCGCCACTTACCAAAAGCAGAAAGATACTTAAGCCCAAGATAATAAAGGCGCGTTCTCTCTTAATAATCAAAAATAGATAGGTTAAAAGAAAGATAATAAGCACAACTAGCTTCATCTCAATCTCTTTAAAATATCCTGGGCAACTTTTCTACCCGAAAGAAGCATACCACCAAAGATTGGCCCCATCCGCGGTCCACCAAAGACCGTATTTGCGGACATCCCACAGACATAAAGTCCAGGGCAGGCTTCTCGAGAATTCTTTACAATGGTTCTTTCCGCAATCTCTGCCCACATCGACTCTTCACCCATGATTCTGCCTGTCTTTGTCTTAAGCTTAATGCCTGATTTTTTCTCAACGATTCGCACCACCTCAGCTGCATGACCTGTAGCATCTACAACAAATTTTGCCTTAATACTAATAGGATCGACATGAAGCCCGGCCATCTCTACTGCAGTCCAATTAAGTACTAAACCCAAAACTCTGCCTTCTCTTACTAAAACATCCTCAGCAGAAAGTAGATTAAATATCCTTACCCCCTCTTTGATTGCCTTCAAACAAATCGCCGAAACTGACTCAATTGAATCAGCAAGATAATATCCTTTCTCATAAAGCTGTGTGCTTATTCCAAACTCATCAAGGATCTCTTTTGCCTCTTTTTGTACCACTATCTCATTAAACATTATCCCTCCTGCCCACATCCCCCCTCCTACCGAAATCCTTTTTTCAAATATGGCAACCTTCTTCCTTTTCTTTGCTAGATAATAACCACAGCACATCCCTGCCGGTCCTGCGCCCACCACTGCCACATCTAGATTTAAGCTTTCTAATAATTTCTTATTATAGGATTCGATAATTGCTTTTGAAATCTTTATCTCATCTAATGCCATAGCGCCTCCTTTTAAACAAAGCCTGGAATCTTTCTATCTGTTTTCTTACATCCTTTTTAGTGACTACACTAGATATCGCACATATGCTATCCGCACCCGAAGCAATTACCGCTTTAGCATTAAAAATATTTATCCCTCCGATCGCTACTAAAGGTAAGGCAACCTGTTTTTTAATTTCTCTTATCAATTCTAATCCCACCGGTTTTTCTCCGTTGGGTTTAGTCCGAGTGGGAAAGATAGGCCCAACACTTATATAATCTGCCCCTAATCTTTCTGCCTGTTTTGCTTGTTTTAGATTATGTACCGATATTCCAATAATCTTTCCTTTACCTAAAAGCTTTCTTGCTATCTTCAGAGGAAGGTCATCTTGTCCTAGATGTACGCCATCCGCATCTACCGCTAAGGCAATATCAACTCGGTCATTAATTAGAAAGACTATATCTTTACATATCTTTCTTAGCTTAAGCGCCTCTTTATACATCTGAAAGCCTGAGGCATGCTTCTGCCTATACTGTACTATCTTCACATCAGCCTCCAGAGCACTTCTTACATCAGAAAGATTCCCGGCGTAACTAAGATAAGCATCGGTAATAAAATAGAAACCTTCTATCTTCATTCAAAATATCCCGGCAATCTTAGTATTACATGAAGGACATCTTCCTTCTTTTATATGATTCTCTAAAATACTAAATATTTCCCTGCGGATTAAAACATTCTTACAGTTTGGACAATATGTATCATTTCCAAAACCAATCACATTACCTACATAGACATAATTTAGACCTGCCTTAAAACCTAATTCCTGGGCTTTCTTTAAGGTCTTTTCAGGGGTAGATCTGTAATTAGTAAATTTATAATCGGGATGGAACCTTGAAACATGCCAAGGTATATCTTTATCTATGTCAGCAATAAACTGGGCAATATCCTTTAACTCTTCCTCTGAATCATTCTCATCTGGTACAACTAGGGTAGTAATCTCAACCCAGATTCCTAATTTGTGCATCAAAATAATGGAATCTAAAACAGGCTTAAGACGGGCTCTGCAGATCCTCTGATAGGACTGTTCCTTAAAAAACTTTAAATCCACATTGGCCGCATCTAAATAAGGCTTGATCATCTCAAGGCATTCCTTACTCATAAACCCATTGGTAACAAAATTATTATAAAGTCCTTTTTCTTTAGCTAATTTAGCGGTCTGGTAAGCATATTCGAAAAATACGGTTGGCTCGGTATAGGTATAGGAGATACTCTTACATCTATTTCTTAAAGCATAGCCAACAATCTCTTCAGAGGTTAGAACCTCTCCTCTTAAGCCCTGTTCATCTTTAAATCTCCTTTGCGAGATCTCCCAGTTCTGACAAAAACCACAGCGAAAATTACACCCAAAGGTAGCGATCGAGAAACTAAAAGAACCGGGGAAGAAATGATAAAGAGGTTTCTTTTCAATGGGATCAATATTAGCCGCTACCACCTCCTGATAAGCATAGGTATATAAAACCCCTTTGATATTCTGCCTTACCCCACAGAGTCCAAATTTATCTTCGGAAATCTCGCATTGATGTGCGCAGAGAAGACAACGCACCTTATTATCTTCTAATCTCTCATAAAGCAAGGCTTCTTTTTTCATATCCTTAAAGTTAATAAGGTATCCTCATCTATAGGAGTTACCTCTTTGATCTTTTCCTTTTTATCTAAGACCCTTTTATAAACAACCCTGCCTTTGGTTTTACTATCTAGATCAAAATACCTACAGATAATTCTACAGGATAATTCAATTAATCCCTCATTAAAACTACCCCTTCCTAAAGCTACCGGCCCGCGGATACCTTGGGATGGGGAAAATAGATGGTCATCCTTTCTGACTAAATCAAGAATAATATTGTTCTCTTTTTCATTCCGCCCCACAATTAACTTTGTATCCTTAAAAATCCTAAAATGCCTACCTACTTTCAAAAGTTCAATGTTGTCTAAGCTTAGTTCTTGATGAAGGATAAGTTCCTTTAGCCTCTTTGCAAATCCTGGATCAGTAAGTAAACAGCCACCCGCAGGGGTAAGATAATTATTTATCCTTAACTGCTTGGCTAATCCTAGTTGTGGCTTACGACTGCGTCCGTAAAAAGCAAATAAATTCTCTTTCTTAATCCAGCCTTTATTCTCGGGAAGCGCAGGAGGTAATAATTTAGCTGAGAGTGGCCTTAAAACTAAACCTTTCAGCCCACTTTTCTTCTCGATAGTCTTTAAGGCCTGTCTATTCTGAGACATAGGACGCTGACCTAAAACCTCTCCAGTAATCACAAACTCAGCCCCAAAATTAGACATCAATGCTTTAGCTTTAGTAAACATAAGAATCTTACAATCTATACAAGGATTCATATTCTGCCCAAAGCCATAACATGGCTTCTTAAGTATCTCTAAAAAATCCTCCTCTATACTGACCACCTCAGGTTTTATTCTTAGATTCTGGTAGATAATCTCTAATTGTTTATCTAATTTATCTTTTGGGTTAAAGGGGGTCTTAAAGAATAAAGGAATAATCTTGATTCCTTCATTCTGAATAATTCTAGCGGCTAAAAGACTATCTAATCCTGCAGAAACTAAACTAACCGCCTTCATTATCTCAGCACTAAATAGTTAAGTAAAGTCCCCACAATTAAACTTACCAAAAACATAATAAGTATGGCTTTAAGCAGATACTTCAGGCCTAATTCCTTAAATAAGACCATAAAGGTCGCCAGACAAGGAAAGTATAAAGCTAATAATGTAGTAGCAATAAAAAGCTGTTTAGCCGAAAGCGAAAGGGGTAGAAGCATCCCTACCGCTACATCCTTCCTTAAAAACCCTATAGCCAAAGCTATCACCGCCTCTTTAGGTAACCCAAATAAATCTTTGATTATTAAACTAAAAAGGCGGGTAATAAATTCAAATAATCCAAAATACAATAATAGATTAATTATTAAGACACCTAAAAGTACAATCGGTGCCGCTTCGATTAAAAAACCCTTAATGCGAAAGAAAAGCTTTTTAAGCAGCATAATTATGGGAGGCAACCGGTAAGGTGGAATCTCTAAAAGTAATTCTGGGCTATACCCCTTTAAAAGACGATTTAAGATAAATCCCAATACTATTACTACACACAATAATACTAGATACACTCCTCCTACATAGACTCCTGAGAATCTTCCCAAAAGACCAAAGATCATTGCCTGTAAAGGAACGCAGGGAATACCAATCGAGATAATTACGGAGGCAATGAATCTTTCACGTTTTGATTCTAATATCCGGGTAGAAAGGATTCCCGGAACATTACAGCCAAAACCTAAAAGCACCGGGATAATTGCATATCCATGAAGACCAAATCGATGCAATATATTATCTAAAAGCATGGCTAATCTTGGTAAATAACCGATATCTTCTAAGATACCCAAGATAAAATAAAATGAAATCAGATAAGGCAAGACCATAGCAAATTCAATAAAGGGAGCGGTGGTTAGAACCCCTAAAGACTGCTTGAAATCAACTCTTCCTTGAATTAATTCTCCAATAAGTAAATGATGAATAAACCCTTTTTTTCCTAAGAACATACTTAAGTGTTCGATTACCGGTTGATAAAAATTAAAGAATATCGGTTCACTAATTCGGCTAATAATAAATTCACCTAAAAAACGCACAAATTTAAAAGAAAGATAAACCACAATTAAAGCTATAATCAAACCACTTAAAGGTTTCAATGAGGCATCCTCTAAGGCTTCTCTTAAGGTATGGTGGCGATGCTTAAGGCTTTGCACTGCTTCTACAATTTTTCCGATCTCCCGCCAGCGTTCCTGATGAGAAAGCCTTGGTCTTTTGACCGCCTTTGCTTCTTTCAATCTTTCTATTAATAACTTTATACCTTTACCAGTTACTGCACAGGTACTTACTACCGGAACACCTAAAAGCTTCTCTAATCTCTCCACATCAATATCTATTCCATGATGAAAGGCATCATCACACATATTTAAACAAACAATCACCGAGAAACCTTCCTCAATTAACTGAAGGGTTAAAAATAGATTACGTTCAAGATTGGTAGCATCTACAATATTTAAGATTAAAATATCCTCTTTTTTATTTTGATTTAATAATGTTACCGCAACCTCTTCTGCCTTAGAGGTAGGCTCTAAGGAATAGGCACCAGGCAGATCTACCACCTCAAGCTTCTCTTCATCTATCTTAAGATAACCCCGTGAAATCTCGATAGTGGTTCCCGGATAATTAGAAACGATCACCTGAACCCCGGTCAGGCGAGAAAAGATTACGCTTTTTCCTACATTGGGATTGCCAACTAAAAGAATCTTTTTTATCATTCTATCTCTAAAATAATCTTACTTGCCATACCATAGCCTAAAGCAAGGACGGTTCTATTCACCTTGATTGCTACCGGACCGCGTAAGGCAAATTGACTAAGTTTGGTTATCTCTTTTCCTTTATAGATCCCCATGCTCATCATACGATTTATCAAACCCTGACCTCCGTGTATCTCTACTATCTTTCCTCTTTGATTAGCCTGCATCTGAACTAAAGATAGTCTTTTCATAATTAGCAATATTCTATCTTAAGTAAAACTATAATGCAAGAGGATAAACTTTAAATCCTTTTTATAAAAAATAATTTTAGAAATTCTCCTCTGGATAACCGAGAAGGTAATTGACGGGTTTTTAAAAAGGGGGAGTGTCTTAGGCAACCACCTTATAGACCTTATCGCGAGGGTGAACCTTTTGGATTACCTTTAAGCCAATAATATCTCCTGCTTTCGCTTCGGAGATACTGTTATGCTCGATCTGCATAGAATCTACTTTCTGGGTAAAATCTGAACTATGGCCTTTAATATGGATAGTGTCTCCTACTCTTAGGTTATCGGAAAGTTCAATTATCCCGACACTGATATGATTATAATAATGGGTAACCTTGCCAACCTCTTTTTCATCCATAATTACCTCCTCTTAGAGAAGATTATCCTAAACAGGGCTTTCTACCTTTATTTGCCCGTTTAGAGCGCCAATTAAGCTTTCCTCTGCGTTTACGTTTTCCCATAAGACTAATACTTATAATAATTCTGTGGAATCACTTGAGAGATATAACGCACCGCCTCAATAATACAGACGCGAATTGCTTTCTCCATCGGGGTATTGGCATAAGCAGAAAGGTCTCCACCTAAACCCCAGCTCCCCAAAAAACCTCCCATAATTGCTCCCGCAACATCAGTGGCCTGACCCTGAACCCGTGTAGCAGCAATTACCTCAGAGGTAGAAGCATCGATTACCCGAATATCTAAAGCCATATGTGCTTTATTTAACGCGGCGCCCAAAAGACCACCTAAGAGACCACTGCCTACCCCTCCTCCACCTCCTACTCCTCCCTTTCCTCCCGAAGCCTGAGGTTCAAACTCTGTTACCGCAGCAGTAATAATTATATCTGCAGTCTTAATCTTTCCTCTTTGCGGACCACCTGCCTGGGTAGCACCAGAGGTAGCTAATTCCTGCTCCTGCATTACTGCACTTAATACCTGACGCTCAACTACGGAAAAACGATTACTATTTACTAAAGCAGTAACCAACATCTCTCTTAAACCCGAACCAATCTCAGTAGTTGCCTTTGCTGCCTTGACTTCAAAATCTGCTACCGCAATGCGTGCCTTAGGGCCACTATATCCAGGTAAAGGTGCTGTTCCTGCAGTAGTCTCAACCTGTGCGGTAGGCTGGGTCATCTGCTGAAGAGTCTGACAACCTAATAAACCTATCATGGCATAAATTGATAACCCTAAGGATAATAATTTCTTCATTCCTATTTACCTCCCTCTTTACTTAATACCTCAATTATCTTTTCTCCTAATTCTTGGCCTGCATTAATTAATGCCTCTTTACCCGCAGTAATCAAATCCAAATGCGCAGATTTTCCTGAGGCATCTAAATAAGCAATTACCTTTCCATCTTTTACCCGAATTAGTCTAACCGTGATATTAGCAAAACAGGAACGCAGATTAGACTGGGGTACACTTCCTCCACCTGAAGCGATTGCTTTACCCAAGATCACAAAATCCGCCTTAGATAACCTGCCTAACCTTACTGCCTTTGGCTCAGAAAGATCGACTATCCGAAAGGCCTTGTTTTGGCTTATAATTTTATTTACCGAGGAAGGATCGATAATCTCGTATCCTTGATTAATAAGTCTCTGGGCAAGCGTTCCTTCCGTAATAGATAAATCTACCTCAGTTGCCCACCAGACCCTCTGTGGTCCTTGAATATTCTGTTCAGTGATCAAAATAATGAACTTAGATTTTTTCTCTGCAAAAGATAAAGTTAAGATTAACCCTAAAGATAAAATTAACAAGATAGGTTTTTTCATATTATTTTATAATATATTCCAAATCCCATCTTCTGTCAAGTTAAAAACCTTAACAGTTAAGCAAGCAATATTTCGCACTTTTGCTTTGAAGCATAGCTGTTAGGTTGTTGAATTGGGTTTAGGTTTATATATTTAATGAGCCCAAAAATCCAAAGATTAAGGCTCCTTTCGTTTTTAAAG
>JAMWCL010000014.1 GCA_023819035.1 Candidatus Omnitrophota bacterium | reverse complement strand
TAGGCTTTTTGATATTGAAAGGTATAATACCTTATTTCAGATGACTTCTACTGTAGAAGGGAGGCTTAAGAAAGGAATAACCTATTTTGATATATTTAAAAGTCTTTTTCCTGGTGGTTCGGTAACCGGTGCTCCGAAGTTAAGAACAATGCAGATAATTAAAGAATTAGAAGTGGGCCCAAGAAATGTTTATTGCGGTGCCTTAGGAATTATCTTTCCAAGAAAGAAAGCTATATTTAACCTTCCGATTAGAACTATCTTAATAGATAAGAATAAAGCAGAGATGGGGGTAGGGGGAGGGATTGTGATTGATTCCGATATAGATAAAGAATATGAGGAGTGCCTCTTAAAAGCAAGGTTTCTTACTGAGCGTTACCAGCCATTTAAATTAATTGAAAGTATCTTATGGGATGATAGGTATCATTTTTTAGATCAACATCTAAAAAGAATGAGGGATTCTGCCCAATACTTTGATTTTAAATTTAATTTTTTAAAGATAATTAAAGCGCTTAAAGATCTACAACGATCCTTTATTCAAACCCATAAATATAAGGTCAGGCTTCTGTTAGATAAGGAAGGTAATTTAGAGATAGATTACCTTGATATAACTTATGATTTTTTAAATAAAGAAAATTATGTTACTATCTCTAAAGAACGCGTTGACCCTGAGAATGTATTTTTGTATCATAAGACTACCAACCGGTTTCTTTATGATAGAGAGTACGATTATTATCGAAAAAAGGGATACTTTGAGGTAATTTTTTTAAACAAATATGGTCAGGTTACGGAAGGAGCAATCTCTAATGTAGTGATCAAAAAAAGAAACAATTATTATACTCCGCTAATCTATTCTGGTTTATTACCAGGAATCTTTCGACAATATCTGGTTAAGAATTACAATGTAAAAGAAAGGGTAATTTATCTAAAAGATCTAATCAATGCAGATAAGTTATTTGTCTGTAATTCGGTGCGAGGAATAATTGAGGTAAAACTTAAAAATGACGATGAGTAAAAAAGAACTGGTAGTTGTTGCCATGAGCGGAGGGGTTGATTCTTCGGTGAGTGCAGGGCTATTAAAACAAAAGGGCTATGAGGTGATAGGGATTACCTTATGTTTTAATTTAAAAGGTGCTTGTAATAAAGGAGCTATCAGTTGTGGTTATGAAGGCATAGAGGAAGCCAAAAAAGTAGCGGATAAATTAGGGATACCGCATTATGTCTTAAATATGCAGAAAGACCTAGAGGAAAAGGTGATTAAGGAGTTTTGTAGTGAATATCTAAAAGGAAGAACCCCCAATCCTTGTGTGCGCTGTAATCAGTTTATTAAGTTTGATATTTTATTAAAGAAGGCATTAGCCATGGGTGCAAGATACCTGGCTACCGGTCATTATGCAAGGATTGTTTTTAACAGGAATTATTTTCTTCTTAAAAAAGCCATAGATAAAACCAAAGACCAATCTTACTTTCTTTATCGCTTAAACCAAAGACAACTTAAGAATATAATCTTTCCTTTAGGCAATTATAAGAAGGCGCAGGTAAAAGATATAGCAAAAAAATTTGGGCTAGGGGTTGCAGAAAGACCGAGTAGTCAAGAGATATGTTTTTTGTGCGGGAAAGATTATCGCCAATTTTTAAAAGAAAGACTAAGGGATAAAGAGTGTTTCCAGATGGAAGAGGGTTTAATTGTGGATAAGCAAGGTAATTCCTTGGGTAGACATAAAGGGATTGCTTTTTATACCATTGGTCAGCGTCAAGGTTTAGGTATTGCCAAGGGTTATCCTTTATATATCATCCACATAGATGCAGAAAAGAATTTGATAACCGTAGGCACCAAGAAGGATGTTTATAAAAAAGAATTTTTGCTTAAAGAACCAAATTTTATTCTAAATCTTAAAAAAAATAAGATTGTGGCTAAGGTAAAAATCAGGTATAATCACAGAGAAGCTTTAGCAGACTTAGAATTTTATAAGGATAAGATAAGAGTCTGTTTTAGAAAGCCACAATTTGCCATTACCCCGGGGCAGTCCGCGGTTTTCTATGATAAAGATACAGTTTTAGGAGGGGGAATCATTGACACAGTAATCGGTTAAAAATGAAGAAAATAACCTCAGATTTAGAAAAAAGGATTAAGGATTTAAAGAAAAAGCGCAAGGCAATTATCCTTGCCCATAATTACCAGTTACCTGAGGTTCAGGATGTTGCGGATTTCTGCGGTGATTCTTTAGAGCTAAGTCGGATTGCTAGCCAAACTGATGCAAAGGTAATTGTTTTTTGTGGAGTGCATTTTATGGCAGAGACCGCCTCTATCCTTTGTCCGGATAAAAAGATAATTATGCCGGATATAAACGCTGGTTGTCCGATGGCAAGGATGATTACTGCTCAAGATTTAAGAAAACTAAAACAAAAGCATCCTAAGGCAATAGTCGTAGGCTATGTAAACACCTCTGCGCAGGTAAAAGCTGAATTAGATATCTGCTGTACCTCAACCAATGCGGTAGAGGTGGTAAGTAAGATAAAAGAAAAAGAGATAATCTTTGTTCCTGATAAGTACCTAGCGGATTATGTTTCTAAGAAGACCGGTAAGAGATTAATCTCCTGGAATGGTTTTTGTCCTACCCATCTAAAGATAATTCCTGAGGATATCCTCAAGAAAAAGCAATTCCATCCTCAGGCAGAGGTAATAGCGCATCCAGAATGTTTACCAGCAGTAATAGCTTTAGCAGACGCAGTTTTATCTACCAGTAAAATGTGCCAATTTGCTAAGACCACCCAGGCAAAAGAGATAATTGTAGGTACTGAGGTTGGACTTATCTATCGATTAAAAAAAGATAATCTAGATAAGGAATTTTACCCTGCTTCAGAATCTGCGGTATGCCCGAATATGAAGCGCATAAACCAAGAAAAGATCCTTTGGGCTTTAGAGGAACTTAAGGATGAGGTAAGAGTTTCTGAGGAAATCCGTCGGAAAGCCAAGAAGGCCATTGATAGAATGCTGCAAATTATCTAATTAATGAATATACCTATAATCTATGAAGATGCATGGCTTTTAGTGGTAGATAAACCAGCAGGAATTTTGGTAATACCTTCGCCTAAAAAGGAGATGCGAACCCTTACCGCTATATTAAATGAGGATTGGGAGCACAAAAAAATCTCTTATCGATTGCATCCCTGTCATCGCTTGGATAGGGAAACCTCAGGATTAATTATCTATGCTAAAGGAAAATCTATGCAGAAAAAAATAATGCAGGAATTTAAAAAGAGAAAGGTTAAAAAAATATACCTTGCCTTCGTAGATGGTTATCCTAATCATAATTATGGCAGGATAGATTATCCTATTGAAAATAAAAGCGCAATTACTAAGTATGAGGTTTTAATGAAAGCCAAGGATTTCAGTATACTTAAGGTAATCCCGCTTACGGGTCGCACAAACCAGATTCGCATCCATCTTAAAAAGATAGGGCATCCTATCTTGGGCGAGACGAAGTATGCTTTTCGGCGCGATTTTAAGATAAAGGTAAAGCGTCTATTTTTGCACGCCCAGGCTTTAGAGTTTTTGCATCCTATAACTAAAAAGATGCTTTATTTAAAATCTCCTTTGCCTTTAGATATGCATTCTTTTTTGAAACAGCAAGGGATTAGGACTGAATCGCTATGCTTACATTAAAATATGTAATTTTGGGTTTTATCCAGGGAATGACTGAATTTCTACCTGTAAGTAGTTGTGCACATCTGGTCATCCTTCAGAAAATCTTAAGTATAACCCAGAACCAGATATCCTTATCTATAGTTTTGCATTTAGGTACAGTTTTGGCACTGGTGTTTTTTTTCTTTAAGCAGATAATCAAGACTCTAAAGGATAGGGAATTAATGCTTCTTATTCTTCTTGCCACCTTAATTACGGGAATTATTGGGATATTAGGAAAGGATTTCTTTACAGGTTTCTTTAATGGAAGTTGGTGGGTTTGCATTTTCTTACTTATAAATGGGATTATCCTTATCTTTAGTAAAAAATTTCTTTTGGGAAAAAGGGATATCCTGGATATTAAAGATGCGGTTCTTTTTGGGTTTTTTCAGGGGATCTCGATTATTCCAGGGATCTCGCGTTCCGGGATAACTATCTTTATTTTATTATTAAGGGGAGTTAAATGGCAGACAGGTTTTGAATTCTCTTTTCTTAGTGCCATTCCTGCAATTTTAGGAGCGACATTTTTAGAAGCAAGAAAGATATCCTTTTCTTTACAAATAGAGTCAAAAAATTTTCTCTTAGGTTTTTTGGTAAGTTTTTTAAGCGGAATATTGGCATTATGGATATTAAAGAGGATATTACAGAAAACAAAATTCCATTACTTTGGATATTATTGTATAATCATTGCCATAATTAGCTTATTATTTATGCGATGAGTATACTGGTTTTAGGAACAGTTGCTTTAGATTCTATTCAGACCCCTTCAGGCAAAAGAACGAATCTTTTAGGTGGTTCAGCAATACATTTTGCTATGATTGCCAAGTTATTTACTTGTGTGAGTTTAGTCTCTGTGATTGGAGAGGATTTTCCTGAAGATTATCTTTATTTATTACGCAATAAAAATATTGATCTCAGTTCTTTAAAAAAAGAAAAAGGAAGTAACTTTAAGTGGGAAGTAAGATATGAGAAAGACTTAGACTCAGCAATCACCCTTAAGACAGAATTGGGTGTTTTCTCAAGATTTATCCCTTCTATTTCAAGGCTTCAGAGAAAGATAAAATATGTATTTTTGGCTAATGGAGATCCTGATCTACAGGATTATCTTTTAAAAAAGATGATTAATCCCCGGCTTATCTGTTTAGATAGCATGGATTATTGGATTAAACATAAAAGAAGAAAGCTTCTTAAATTATTAAAAAATATACATGTATATCTAGCCAATGATCAAGAGGCAAGATTACTTTCTCAAGAAGATAATTTAATTAAGGCAGCAAAGACTATCCTTGAGTTTGGTCCACAGATGATTTTAATTAAGAAGGCCGAACACGGAGCAATACTTTTCAGCAAGGGATTTGTTTTTTCTCTTCCGGCTTATCCCGTAGAAAATGTAATTGACCCGACAGGTGCAGGGGATGCCTTTGCGGGTGGATTTATGGGTTATTTAGCTAGGGTAGATAGAATTAGTCCAACAGAGGTTAAAAAGGCAGTTGTCTATGGAACAATCGCGGGCTCATTTAATATTGAAGATTTTGGTATTGAGCGCACATTAAACCTTACCTTAAGGGATTTTAAAGAAAGATTGATTAGGTTTAAGAGAATAATAGGTTTTTAAGAAAGGAGCCAGAGATGTTAGAGGAAAGGATCTTCTCTGATTATAAGCAAGCAATGAAGCAAAAGGATATCGTAAGGATTTCTACCCTAAGTTTCTTACGCGCCCAGTTGATGAATCTGGCTATAGAGAAAAGGAAGAAGAACTTAGATGATGGTGAATGTATTCAGGTGATAAAGAAACTTATTAAGCAACACCAGGATTCCATAGAACAGTTTAAAAAAGGAAATCGTCAGGACCTGGTAGAAAAAGAGGTCAAAGAACTTGAGATTTTAAAAACTTATTTACCTGAAGAGTTATCGGAAGAGGAGATTAAAAAGATAATTGAAGAAGCTATAAATTTAACAGGTGCAGGTGGAATAAAGGATATGGGTAAGGTAATGAAGGAGGTTACCACTAAGATTGCCCAAAGGGCAGATAATAAATGGGTAAGCGAGTTAGTCAAAGAAAGGCTTTTAAGACAATAGGTATTGACTGAAGATTAAATTATGATAAAATCAATTTATTAAAAAGGAGCAAGCTATTATGGCAAGGATTAAGAAGGTTTTAGCAAGAGAGATTCTTGATTCACGGGGAAACCCTACAATAGAGGCAGAGGTAATCTTAGATAACGGACTCGTAAGCCGGGCATCAGTTCCTTCAGGAGCCTCTACAGGAGAGAAAGAAGCCTTAGAGCTAAGGGATAATGATAAAAAAAGATATCTAGGAAGGGGAGTCTTAAAGGCAGTTGACAATGTCAATAATATAATTTTCCCTAAGATAAAAGGCTTAAGACCTGACTTTGAAAAGATCGACGAACTTCTAATTAAACTCGATGGCACAAAGAATAAGTCTAATTTAGGAGCAAACGCAATCTTGGCAGTCTCCTTGGCAGTAGCTAAGGCAGCTAGTCTTTCTAAGAGACAATCCCTTTATCGGTTTTTAGGAGGAAGAAAAGCAAAGATCTTACCCATTCCTTTAATGAATATCTTAAATGGTGGGTTGCATGCGGATAATAATCTGGATATCCAGGAGTTTATGATTATGCCTATTGGTGCCCCCACTTTTCATGAAGCCTTAAGATATGCCTCAGAGGTCTTTCATCATCTAAAAGCCATTCTTAAGTCTAAGGGCCTAGTTACTTCGGTGGGTGATGAGGGAGGATTTGCTCCTTCTTTAGGTTCTAATCAGCAGGCCTTGGATTTAATCCTGGAGGCGATTCAGAAAGCAGGTTATCATCCGGGCAAAGATATTTGGCTTGCCATCGATTCTGCGGGTAGCTCTTTTTATAAGGATGGCAAATATAAATTTGAAAATCAACAAAAGACTTCCCAAGAGTTGATCGCGATTTATGAAGGTTGGATAAGTAAATATCCGATTATCTCTATAGAGGACGGATTAGGAGAGTCTGATTGGTCGGGTTGGAGGGAACTAACTCAGAGATTAGGCAGTAAAATACAGCTTGTCGGTGATGATATATTTGTTACTAATCCAGAGATTTTTAAAAAAGGTATAAAAGAAGGTATCGGTAATGCTATACTAATAAAGGTGAATCAGATTGGTTCGCTTTCCGAGACTATAAAGACAATAAATATCGCCAAGCGAAATAAATATAAAACAATTATCTCGCATCGTTCAGGTGAAACCGAGGATACTACGATTGCCCATTTAGCAGTGGCTTTTAAGACCACACAGATTAAAACGGGCTCATTATCGCGCACGGATAGAATCTGTAAATACAACGAGCTTTTAAGGATTGAAGAGGAATTAGGTTCCCAAGCCATTTATGCAGGAAGGTTGTGGAGGTAAATGCTTAGAAAGGTTAAAATAGGAATTCAGTCTTTATTAATGCTTATCATCCTTATGATTATATTTTTGCCTGGATATACCAAGTTACAGGAGCTTAAGGATAAGAATCGAGATTTAGAGGCAAAGATCAAAAGGCTTCAGATAGAGAATGTTTTTTTAGAAGAAGAGTTAAAGCGCCTTAACCAAGACCCCGTCTATCAAGAAAAGATCTTACGTGATAAGATGGGTCTTGTGCGAAAAGGTGAGATTCCCATTAAGATAGTCCCTGAAGAAAGGTAACTTTCCATTAGTAAGATAGCGGGGTGGAGCAGTCTGGTAGCTCGCAAGGCTCATAACCTTGAGGTCGCCAGTTCAAATCTGGCCCCCGCAACCAAATATCACCCGCCCACTTAAGAAGGCGGGTTTTTTAAGGATTAAATAAAGCTAAAGAATGCTTTGGCAATTTAAGGATAATTTAGGAAGTTTTGTTTCTTATCATGCCCATAGGATTAAAACCCTTTATTTCCCGCTTACTAATACAAAGATTATGTCTTCTATTACCCCATATCTTGCTGGAGACATTAAGACCGCCCAAGACTATTTTTTACTTGAACCAGTTACAAGAATAGATCTGTTTAATTCTAAATGTACAAGAAACTTTTGGGTTTATATTGATAAGGATAATATCTGGTCAGCTACCGGCGTCTCTAAAAATTTAGTGCAACTTAAGGAAGATAATTTTAGATTAGAAGCAGGATTACTCTGGCATAAGATTATACGGGAAAATAAAAGGATGGGATTAAAAGCTGAAATCCTTTCCTTTGTGCCAGCGACAGATGAAGAATTGGAGATAATGTATATAAGATTAACTAATATTAAGAGAAAAAATTTAAGTTTTATTTCTTATGTCGCCATACCTATATACGCCCGCTCTGCGGACAATATTCGTGACCATCGCCATGTTACATCCCTGCTTCAAAGGATAAAGCTGCATAGATTTGGGATAATCTTTAAACCCACCCTAATCTTTAATGAGGCCGGGCACCGGTCTAATGATAGAATTTATTTTGTCTTAAGCTGGGATGAGAGGTTTAATCCTCCTTTATATTTTTACCCTACCCACGAAATCTTTTGTGGCGAGGATACAGATTTAGAGAGGCCTTTGAGTGTTTATCAGGATATTCTTCCTAATAAGAATGTTCCCATTCAAGGAAAGGAGCCAATGGCGGGACTTCGTTTTGCAAGGGTTACCCTTAAACCAGGAAATTCCTTTTCTTATACCGTAATTATGGGGATAGTCGATAAGGAAACTAGATTAAAGGAGCTTGTGAATAAATTTAATAGTTTACCTAAAATAGATAAGGCATTTAGATTTAATTGTGATTTTTGGTCTTCGGAAAGTAAGAAGGTAGAGGTTTCTTTAGGGGATTCTTTATTTGATAATTGGTTCCGTTGGGTAAGTATTCAGCCAACCCTAAGAAGGATATTCGGTAATTCTTTCTTACCGGATTTTGATTATGGGCGAGGCGGAAGGGGATGGCGGGATCTCTGGCAGGATTGTTTAAGTTTAATCTTAACTCAACCTAAACAAATCCGTTCCTTACTTATTAATAATTTTTCTGGGATAAGGATCGATGGCTCAAATGCTGCAATCATTGGTAAAAAACCGAAAGAATTCATCTCGGATCGGAATAATATCAGTCGGACCTGGATGGATCATGGTATCTGGCCTTTATTAACCTTAGATTTATATCTTAATGAAACTGCAGACTATAAGATTCTTTTTGAGGAAGTAGATTATTTTCGTGACCACCAACTCTTTCGTGCAAAATTTATAGACCAAGACTGGAGCCCTCAAGATGGGTATAGATTAAAGACAATCTCAGGCAAGCTTTATAAAGGAAGCATCCTAGAACATCTGCTTGTTGAGGTATTGGTACAGTTTTTTAATGTAGGACCTCATAACTATATTCGGCTTGAAGACGCGGATTGGAACGACGGTTTAGATATGGCAGATGAATTCGGTGAGTCGGTGGCTTTTAGTTGCATGTATGCTTACTGTTTAAAGATATTAGCGAAAATTTTACGCAAGATAAAAAGAAACAAGGTTAGATTAGCGGAAGAATTGGCTATTCTTTTTAATAGATTAGACTACCGCGAGATTAAGGCAAAGCATGCTCTTTTAGAAAGATATTTTACCCAGACCAGAAAAGGACTATCCGGCAAAAAGATAGATATCGATACCTTAGGTTTAGCTAAAGACTTAGAAGATAAATCTCATTGGATGATAGAGCACATCCGTAAAAAAGAATGGTTAAAGGAAGGCTTCTTTAACGGATATTATGATAATCGGGCAAGGCGCGTAGAAGGCAAAAAGAATGGTAGGATACGCATGATGCTTGCTTCTCAGGTCTTTCCGATTTTAAGTGAGGTGGCTGAGGATTGGCAGATAAAGATAATGATAAAAAACATCGAGCGTTATCTTTGGGATAAAAGACTTAAAGGGTATCACCTTAATACAGATTTTAAAGAAGAGCAACCCCATTTAGGAAGGGCTTTTTCTTTTGTTTATGGGGATAAGGAAAACGGTGCATTCTTTAATCATATGATTGTAATGTTTGCCTATGCCTTATACAAAAGGGGTTATGTGAAAGAAGGTTATAAGGCATTAAATTCTATTTACCGGATGGCAGTAGATACCTCAAAAAGTAAGATTTATCCTTGTATTCCTGAATATTTTAATCTTGAGGGTAGGGGTATGTATTCCTATTTAACTGGCTCGGCGAGTTGGTTTATCTTAACTATATTAACTGAGGTCTTTGGGGTAAAAGGAAAAGAAGGCGATCTTCTTATTGAACCAAAATTATTAGGAGAGCAATTTAAAGCAAGCTCCACAATTTCAATTACCCGAAGCTTTGCCGAAAGGAGGTTAAAGGTGTTTTTTTTAAATCCCAAACGGCTTAGTTGGCCGCAGTATAAGATAAATCAGGTTTATCTAAATAATAAGGCTTTATCTTCTAAAGATGATAAAAGTATTATGATTAATCGCAAGGACATTTTAAGGTTAAGTAAAGAAAAAATAAATGAGATCGAGATTATCTTAGGATATGGATTGTAGAAAAAAAATATTAATATTTTTGATTTTGATTTCGGTAATCCTTAACCAATCCCTTTATGCTCAGCATATGCAGCAGGTTTTTAAAATAAAGCCTCCTTCGCTTAAAGAAAAGATCGATGAATTTATTGCTAGTCTTAATCTTTATAATCGGATAATAACTTATATTCAAAATGTAAGAGCGATTGAGTCTGAAAAGGATGTAAAACCTTCCCTATTTAAAACCTCAAATATTATAGATATTTTTTTATCATTTTTTTCTCTGTTTATAGTAATGTATTTTTTTATGCACTTAAAAAATATGCGGATAAGAAAATATCTCTGGTTTATTTTTATCTGGAATATTGCCTGGTTTGTAGAACTATTTGTCCTTAGAGGGGTATGGTCGGTTTTGAATCTGATATTAGGGCTAAGACCAGATTTAGAGCAGGTTATTCAGGATAATTCCTGTCTTATTTTTATTATTGTAAGTAGCCTAATTTATATTTGGCTTTTAGCCCGCAGTTTCAGTTTAGATTTTAAAGGAGCATTAAGCACCTTTTTAGCTTCTCATCTAATTTACTTTATTTTTGCGTTTCTGGCTATTCAGATAACCCTTAGCTTAGGATTAAAGAGATTCCATTATGCATTTAAGCAGGATTTAGGTGCTTACCCGATCTTTAGAGATTATATTATGGATAATACCTATCTTGCCAAAGAACAATCAGTTTTATCTCTGCTAAAAATTAAAGGATTCCATCTTTAAAGGAATAAATATATTTTATTTGCTAAACTTAGCTTTTCTGATATAATAACTTAAGCAAAGGAAGGTATTTTCAGATGATTTCCCGTTACAGTTTACCTAAGATGGCAGGTATTTGGCAGGATGAATTTAAGTTTAAGATAATGCTTAAGATAGAGTTTTTAGTCTTAGAGGCATTCGCCAAGGAAGGGATGATCCCCAAGCAGGTAGTTAAGCGAATTAAAAAGAAGGCAATTTTTGATCTTAAAAAGATAGCCAGAATAGAAGCAAAGACCCAGCATGATGTAGTAGCCTTTGTAAATTGTATAGCAGAAAGTATTGGTGCAGATGCCCGGTATCTTCATCTTGGGCTGACCTCCTCTGATCTCTTAGATACTACCTTAGGGATTCAATTAAGGCATGCCTCGGATATTTTAATTGATGATTTAAAAAGATTACTTAAGGTTCTCTCAGAGAAAGCAAGAAGGTATAAGGAGATGGTCTGTATAGGTCGCACCCATGGGGTGCATGCTGAACCGATAACCTTTGGTTTAAAGCTTGCCCTTTGGTTTGATGAGACAAGACGCAATTTAGAAAGATTGATTCAGGCAAAAGAGGCGGTTTCTGTGGGTAAACTTTCTGGAGCAGTGGGTACCTATGCAAATCTTAAGCCAACCATAGAGGCATATGTCTTAAAAAGATTATCCCTTAAACCTGCGCGGATTTCTACCCAGATTATTCAAAGGGATCTCTATGCCCAATATATATGCACCTTAGCAATAATCGGGGCGAGTTTAGAGAAGTTTGCTCAGGAGATAAGGCATCTTCAGCGCACCGAGGTTAAAGAGGTGGAAGAGCCATTTGGTAAAGGGCAAAAAGGCTCATCTGCCATGCCGCATAAGCGTAATCCTGTAATCTGCGAAAGGATCTGTGGTCTGGCGCGCATCTTAAGGGCAAATGCCATAGCAAGCTTAGAAAATATCGCCTTATGGCATGAACGCGATATAAGCCATTCTTCGGTAGAGAGGATAATTATACCTGATTCTACCTTGGTTTTAGATTATATGTTAAATAAGTTTATCCAGGTGATCGAGGGTTTAGTAGTTTATCCAGATAATATGCTGGCAAACCTGGTGCGGACAAAAGGATTGATATTCTCTCAGAGGGTGCTTCTGGCTTTAATGGATAAAGGACTTCCCCGGCAGAAGGCCTATGATATTGTACAGCGCTGTGCGATGAAAACCTCGGAAACCTCCCTGGATTTTAAAGAGAATCTTTTAAAGGAAAAGGAGGTTTTAAAATATCTATCCTCAGAGGAGATAGAGAAGATTTTTGATTTAGGTTATTATCTACGCCACGTAGATAAGATTTTCCAGAAGGTCGGGTTATAAATCTCCTGCCTAAAAAATCTCATGTTTCTTTGGCGAATCGAAGTAAAAGATAAACCTGGCATTTTTGATGCAATTGGCGAAGGCATCAAGAAGGACATCTTAGATTTAGGGATAAATACGGTTTGGGATGTCCGTTTTGTTCAGGTTTATAATATAAAAGGAGAACTTACTGAAGAGCAAGCTAAGAGAATCTGTGAGGAGTTACTTGTCGACAGGATAACTCAGGATTATTATCTTAATCCTAACCATAACCTTAAAAATGCACCTAATAATTTTATTATTGAGGTTGCCTACAATCCCGGGGTAATGGATCCAGTGGAGGATTCAGTTTTAAAGGGCATTCGGGATTTAGGTATAGATTCAGTAACTTCAGTTAAGACCGCAAAGAAATATATTATTAAAGGTAAACTTAGCCCTCACCAGTTAAGAATTATCTCGGAAAAACTTCTCTATAATAAATTAATTCAGCATATCGTCAAATCCCGGTTTAGAGAGTCTTCTTTATTATTTGGGACTGAACCGCGTTATCAATTTAAATTAATTACGCTTGATTTATTGAATGCCTCTGATAAAGAATTAATGAGGATTAGTAAAGAGGGGCAATTATTCTTAAATCTTTTTGAGATGCGCGCCATCAAGGATTATTTTAAAAGATTAAAACGCAACCCTACCGACTGCGAGTTAGAGACCATTGCCCAAACCTGGTCAGAGCATTGTATCCATAAGACATTTAAAGGAAGGATTCTTTATCAGGAAAGATTAAAAGATGCCAAACTTTTAGTAAAAACCAGAAGCTCTTTTTATATCAATAACCTGCTTAAATCCACAATTATGAAGGTAACTCAGCAATTAAAAAAACCCTGGTGTGTTTCTGTTTTTAAGGATAATTCCGGGATAATCCGCTTTGATAAAAGATATAATATCTGCTTTAAGGTAGAAACCCATAATCACCCTTCTGCCCTGGAACCATTTGGAGGAGCAAATACCGGGATTGGTGGAGTGATTCGCGATCCTTTGGGCACAGGTTTAGGAGCAAAGCCCATTTTCAATACCGATGTTTTCTGCTTTGGACCACCCGATTATCCCTTTTATAAACTCCCCAAAGGAATCTTACATCCCAAGCGAATTATGAAGGGTGTAGTCTCGGGTGTGCGTGATTATGGAAATAAAATGGGAATACCTACGGTTAATGGAGCGGTGCTTTTTCATGAAAGATTTGTAGGAAATCCCTTGGTCTATTGTGGTACAGTAGGGATTCTACCTAAAGAAAAATCCTTTAAGAAGCCTAAGGTAGGGGATTTAATTGTTTTGGTGGGAGGGAGAACCGGCCGCGATGGGATCCACGGGGCAACCTTTTCTTCAGGAGAGCTGACCCATGAATCTGAAAGGATCTCTTCGGGAGCGGTGCAGATTGGCAATCCTATTCAAGAGAAAAAAATGCTCGATGTTATCCTGGCGGCAAGGGATATCCATCTTTATAATGCTATTACAGATTGTGGAGGGGGAGGGCTTTCTAGCGCAGTAGGTGAGATGGGGAAGGATTTGGGAGTAAAGGTAGATTTAGAAAAGGTTCCTTTAAAGTACGAGGGTTTAAGTTATACCGAGATCTGGATCTCCGAATCTCAGGAAAGGATGATCCTTTCTGTCCCCCCGAAAAACATTGATAGACTTATCAAGCTGTTTAAAGATGAAAATGTAGAAGCTACGGTAATTGGTGAGTTTACTAATACAAAAAGACTTAAGCTTTATTATCAAGGCAATCTGGTCTGTGATTTAAAGATGAGCTTTCTTCATAAAGGATTACCTAAGAGAACAAAGAAAGCCATTTTTATTCAGCCAAAGTTTAAAGAACCTGGTTTTGCCTGTCCTGATGACTTAACAGATTATTTATTTAAACTTCTCAGTAATTATAATATCTGCTCTAAAGAATGGGTAATTAGGCAGTACGATCACGAGGTTCAAGGTGGTTCGGTATTAAAGCCTTTGGTAGGGATTAACAATGATGGCCCTTCCGATGCGGCAATAGTAAGACCGATTTTAGATTCTAAGAAGGGAGTGATTGTTTCCTGTGGTATAAATTTTAGGTTTGGTTTTATTGATCCTTACTGGATGGCGGGCTCCTGTATTGATGAGGCACTACGGCAGATAATTGCGGTAGGAGGTTCCTTAAAGGAGGTTGCTCTTTTAGACAATTTCTGTTGGGGTAACCCTGATAAACCCGATCGTTTAGGCAGTCTGGTAAGGGCTGCTTATGGTTGTTATGATATTGCGAAGGGATTTGGTGTGCCTTTTATCTCAGGAAAGGATAGTTTGAATAATGAGTTTAAGCTAAAGAATAAAACGATTGCTATTCCCGGAACATTATTGATCTCCGCCATTGCGGTAATGGAGGATGTAACTAAGGCAATCTCGATGTACCTAAAAACCCCTGGTGATTTAATTTATATTGTAGGAATGACCTATCCGGAACTGGGTGGTTCACATTATTATGAGCTGTTTGGTAAGATGGGTAATAATGTGCCTAAGGTAGATGTAAATTTAGCTAAAAAGATATTTTCTGCCTTAAACAAAGCCTCTTCCTTAGGATTAATCAAAGCCATGCATGATTGCTCTGAAGGAGGTATGGCGGTTACCTGCGCGGAGATGGCTTTTTCCGGAAACTTGGGTATGGAGATATTTCTTAAAGAGGTTCCCTTTATCTCAAAATCCCCAATCCCAGATTCCCGATCTCAAAAAAGAGATGATTTTATATTATTTTCTGAATCCAACTCTCGTTTTATTGTAGAGGTAGAAAGAAAAAAGCAAAAGGAGTTTGAGAGGATTTTAAAAGGAATTCCTTTTGGGTTGATTGGTTGTGTAAGTCCGAAAAAAGATTTTCGGGTCTATGGATTGAATGGTAAGATTTGCATCAACGCAAATATTAAAGATTTAAAAGTGGCATGGCAGAGACCTTTGAGATGGTAAGAAAGGAGCAAAGTATGAAAAAACAAAATTTAAAAAATACACTTAATGACTTTACCCATGAGGAGACTTGGAGGATATTCAGGATAATGTCAGAGTTTGTGGAGGGCTTTGAGGTTCTTTCTAAGGTAAAGAATGCGGTCTCCATCTTTGGTTCAAGCAGGATGAATTCCAATCACCGATACTATAAATTAGCCGAAGAAACTGCCTATCTTTTAGCCAAAGAGGGTTATGCCATCATTACCGGAAGCGGTCCGGGAATAATGGAGGCAGCCAATAAGGGGGCAAAGAGGGCAGGCGGTGTATCAATAGGTTTAAATATCCAGATACCCTTGGAGCAGAGACCTAATAGATATGTGGATACGATTCTGGAATTTCGATATTTTTTTGTAAGAAAGGTAATGTTTGTAAAGTATACGAAGGCATTTGTGATTATGCCCGGAGGCTACGGTACATTAGACGAGTTTACTGAGGCAATTAACCTTATTCAGACTAAAAGGATTTCACAGTTTCCTGTGGTTTTATTAGGTAAGGATTACTGGCAGGGATTAATTACATGGTTAAAGGATACTGTATTAGAGAGTGGAAATATAAGTAAAGAGGATTTAGGCATTTTTACTTTGGTAGATGCACCTAAAGAGGTAGTGCGTGTGATTAAGAGATTCTATGCGAAAGGCTAGAGTTTGTGTTTTAAGAACCGCAGGGACTAATTGTGACCAGGAGACCGCCTTTGCTTTTTCTAAGGTGGATGCCCAGGTAGAATTGGTCCATATAAATAGATTAATAGAAAGAAAGAAAGCGCTTCTTGATTATGATATCCTGGCTATTCCGGGAGGGTTTACCTACGGTGATGATGTGGCAGCAGGCAAGATTCTAGCGAATGAACTAAGGTTTAAGTTAAAGGAAGACTTAAAGAGGTTTATTCAAAGAGGTAAATTAATCATTGGGATCTGTAATGGTTTTCAGGTCTTAGTGAAAAGCGGGCTTTTACCGGGACAAGATGATTTTAAGCAGGAGGCAAGTTTAATTATTAATGATTCAGCAAGATTTGAGGATCGCTGGGTTTATCTAAAAAATTTTTCCAATAAATGTATTTGGACAAGGAATCTTCCTGAGATTATCTATCTTCCCGTAGCCCATGGAGAAGGGAAGTTTGTGGTTAAAGATAAGGCCACTTTAATAAGACTAAACAAAAACGGGCAGATTGTTTTTCGATATAGCGATGAAAAAGGAAAGCTCAAAAGCTATCCTTATAATCCCAATGGTTCCCAAGATAATATCGCGGGTATCTGTGATGAAACCGGAAGGATCTTTGGGTTGATGCCTCATCCAGAAAGGCATATTGATTTTTTACAGCATCCCCATTGGATAAAACGAAAGAATAAAGAAGGCGATGGTTTACAGATCTTTAAGAACGGTATAGAATATGCAAGACTTTATCTTTAGAAGATGGATAAGATGAACAGGATATTTGGTGTGCTTACCCAAGGGGGTTGTCATAAGGATTTATTTTATGGCACAGAACCTCTGTTAAATAAGAATGGTATTTATATTGCCCGGGATAGATATGGATATATGCTTTTGGTAATTGGTAAAAGAAATAAAGACTGGGCGGTAACAGTGGAAACAACTGCCTTTCTTATGGATCTATACGGGTTTTTCTCTTCTTCTTAAAAGATGAAAGCAATAACTTATAAAAAGGCCGGGGTAGATATCCTAAAGGCAAGTCTTTTTAAAGAAAAAATCAGTGCTTTATTAAAAAAGTCCTATAGCCAGCTAGTTTTAAAGGGGATAGGTGGTTTTGGAAGTTTATTTAGGTTTCCTAAAGATAAATATAAAGAACCTGTCTTGGTCTCTTCTTCTGATGGGGTAGGCACCAAGATAAAGATTGCGGTATTAGCTAACAAACATGATACAGTAGGAATAGATCTGGTAGCCATGAATGTGAATGATATCTTATGCTTAGGGGCTAAGCCTTTGTTCTTTTTAGATTACATTGCTTATAATAAGCTAAGCCAACAGACGCTTTTTGAGATTGTTAAGGGAATAAATGAAGGTTGTCTCCAGGCAGAATGTTCCTTAATCGGGGGCGAGACTGCTCAGATGCCGGATGTATATAAAGAAGGAGAATATGACTTGGCAGGTTTCTGTGTTGGGGTGGTAGAAAAAAACAGGATCATTAATGGCTCAAAGATCGAAGTAGGTGATTTGGTGATAGGTTTAGAATCAAATGGACTACATTCTAATGGTTTTTCTTTAGTCAGAAAGGTATTTTCGCAAAAGGAATTAAGGAGAATGAGCGGTGAGTTGCTTAAACCCACCCGTATTTACGTAAGACCTATACTAGATTTATTAGAGAGCAGGGATTATGAAATTAAGAATACGATAAAAGGTATTGCCCATATTACCGGAGGTGCCTTTTATGAAAAGGTCAAGCGCATTTTGCCTGATAATCTTAACATAAGGATTAATAAAGGTAGATGGAATATACCGAAGATATTTAAGTTGATTCAGAATAAGGCAGATATCGATGAAAGGGAGATGTATTGGACCTTTAATATGGGGATAGGGATGATTTTGGTGGTAGCCCCTGGTATAGAAGAGGTTATAATTAAAAAACTTCAAGGATTTAACCTTAAGGCATGGGTGATTGGAGAGGTGATAAGAGGGAAAAAAGAGATTGAGATAATCTAAGATATAGTTTTGGTAAGATATTTATTGGTTTTTTAAAAATAATAAAATAAAGATGAGGGTTTTGGTTATCGGTTCGGGTGGCAGGGAGCATGCTTTAGTCTGGAAGATCAGTCAATCTAAATTAGTAGATAAGCTCTTCTGTGCGCCTGGAAATGGTGGGATTGCTGAGCTTGCCGAGTGTATTGAGATCAAAACCGAAGATATACCCAATCTGTTAGAATTTGTAAAAAAAGAAAAGATAGATTTTACCTTAGTCGGTCCAGAGGCGCCTCTAGCAAAAGGAATTGTTGATGAGTTTAATAATCATAGACTAAGAATATTCGGTCCAGCTAAATTACCTGCCCAGCTTGAAGTAAGTAAGGTTTTTGCTAAGGAATTGATGTCTAAATATAAAGTACCTACTGCGGATTTTAGGGTCTTTGATCACCCTGATAAGGCAAAAAGATATATTGAGACGGTGGGTGCTCCTTGTGTAGTGAAGGCAGAGGGTTTAGCTCAGGGCAAAGGGGTGATTGTAGCTAAAACTGTAGAAGAGGCCATTCAGGCAGTAAAATCAATAATGGAAGATAGGATTTTCGGAGAAGCAGGAAACAGGATAATTATTGAGGAGTGTTTAGAAGGGCAGGAAGCCTCCATAATTGTGATTACTGATTCTAAAGAGGTTATCCCTTTGGCCTCCAGTCAAGATCATAAAAGGGTCTTTGATAACGACCAGGGACCAAATACAGGAGGTATGGGCGCTTACTCACCTACCCCCATGATTAATGAAGATTTATTCAAGGAGATTTTGGAAAAGATTATCTATCGAATAATCGATGGTTTAGCTAAAGAGAATATAATTTACAAAGGGGCTTTATACGCAGGGATTATGCTTACTAAGGATGGCCCAAAGGTTTTAGAGTTTAATGTAAGATTTGGCGATCCTGAGACCCAGGCCATCCTTCCGCGCCTTAAGGGCGATCTTCTGGAAGCAATGCTTGCGGTTACTTACGATAACCTTTCTAAGTTTAAGCGTTTGGGTGGATTAAAATGGGATAGCCACAGTTGTGTCTGTGTGGTTTGTGCCTCTAAAGGTTATCCGGGTGAGTATGAAAAAGGTAAAGAGATTTTTGGATTAGAACAGGTAAAAGGGATTCAGGATGTGGTAGTCTTTCATGCTGGTACGCGCAGGGTCTTAGATGTACAGACCCGCAAGATTAAATTTCTTACTTCTGGTGGCCGTGTGTTAGGGGTAACTGCATTGGGCAGAACGATAAAGGAAGCAATAAACAAGACCTACGATGCAGTAAAAAAGATTTATTTTGAAGGGATGCATTATCGCAGTGATATCGGCAGAAGGGCAATAGAAGAAAAGCCTTTAGCTTGAATTGAGAACCGTACTTAAAAAGGAGAGACAATGATTAGTATAATAATGGGGAGTCAATCGGATTTAGCTACCCTAAAAGAAACAATTAAACTCCTTAAGGAATTTAAGGTAGGTTTTGAGGTCAAGGTATTATCCGCCCATCGGACACCCAAGGAATTAGCTAGGTATATAGAATCTGCGCCTAAAAGAGGTGTAAAGGTTTTTATTGCTGCTGCCGGAGGCGCAGCCGCTTTAGCCGGGGTAATCGCCAGCCATACTACCTTGCCTGTAATTGGCATCCCTTTAGAAACAAAGAGTCTAAAAGGGCTGGATTCATTATTATCTACTATTCAGATGCCTAAAGGGATTCCGGTGGGTTGTATGGCAATTGGCAAGGCAGGCGCAGTAAATGCAGGTTTGTTTGCTTTAGCGATATTAGGGATTACTAATAAGGATATCCAAAACAAACTTATTGCCTATAGAAAAGATATGCGGATAAAAATTAAAAAGATTAAGATAAAATTATGATTACACGTATAATGCGGGTTGATCCTAAGCAACCTAAAGAAGAACATCTTAAGGAGGCGGTAGAGATTTTGGCAAAAGGTGGTCTGGTGATCATTCCCACTGAGACAGTCTATGGGATTGCTGGCGATAGTTCAAATCCCCAGACCATCAGAAGGCTTTATTTCATTAAGAAGCGTCCAGAAGGAAAACCATTTTCCTTACATATTGAAAGAAAAGAAAGGATAGAAGACTTTGCTTGCGATATACCTATTTCTGCCTATAAGCTTATTGATCGATTTTGGCCAGGTCCTTTAACTATTGTCTTGAAATCTAAAGATAACCAAACGGTTGGACTAAGAATGCCTGATGATGAGGTTGCTTTAGAGATAATCAAAAGAGCCAATGTCCCAATAGTTTGTCCCTCGGCAAATCTCTCAGGGAATCCTGCGCCCAGAGATTTCTCGCAGGCAATTAAAGATTTAGATGGTTTGGTCGATCTTGCTATCGATACCGGTCCTACCCGGTTAGGCATCGAATCTACAGTGGTAGATTTAACTAAGAAACCCGAGGTGATCTTAAGAGAGGCAGCAATTAAAAAAGAGGATATCTACCAAACCATAAATAAAAAGATTGTACTTTTTGTCTGCACGGGTAATTCCTGTCGTTCAGTAATGGCTGAAGCTTTACTAAAAAATAAGCTTAAACAGAACAACAGAACTGATGTGGAGGTATTATCCGCAGGGGTGGCGATGTTAGAAAATTTGGAAGCAAGCTTTGATACCCAAGAGCTTTTAAAACAAGAAGGCATAGATGTTTCAGGGCATCGCTCAAAAAGGTTAACCGAAGGGATGCTTAAGAAATCCGATATTATCTTGGTGATGGAAAGAATGCAGGAGGAAAGGGTAATTCAGATGGCACCTGAGGTAAGAAATAGACTTTTTTTATTAAAAGAATTCGTTAAAATAAAAGATAATATTTTAGATATCCCGGATCCCATTGGGACCAATAGGCAGTTTTATGAAAAGGTATTTATAACCATAAAGGAAGCAGTAGAAGAGATTGCCAGGATTATATGAGACCAATTCTTATTGCTTCGGATCATGCAGGGTTTTTCTTAAAGGAAAAATTAAAGGCTTATTTGGAAAGTAAGGGCATCCCGGTAAAAGACTTAGGTACCTACTCTGAAAATCGCTGTGATTATCCTGAGTATGCCTCTATTTTAGCCGAAGCGATCTCCAGTAAGAGATTTAAAAAAGGGATTTTAATCTGTAAAAGTGGTATTGGTAATTCAATTGTTGCGAATAGATTTCTTGGTGTGCGTGCTGCCTTATGTTATAATGTAAGAGCAGCCAGGCTTTCCCGACAGCACAATGATAGTAATGTCCTGGTCTTAGGTTCTGCTTTTGTAAAGGAAAATCAAGCCAGAAGGATTTTAGATGTTTGGTTAAATACCAAATTTAAAGGCGGTCGGCATTCCCGGCGCTTAAATCAGATAAGAAAGATAGAACAAAAAATATGGGGTAAGAAAAGATGTCTTATATAAAACATCTTGACCCTTTGGTACTTAAAGCAATCAGAGATGAATTAAAAAGGCAGAAGGAAAATCTTGAATTAATCGCTTCAGAGAATTTTGTTTCTCCAGCAGTCCTGGAAGCCCAGGGTTCGGTTTTAACTAATAAATATGCAGAAGGTTATCCTAAAAAAAGGTGGTATGGGGGTTGTCGATATATAGATGAGGTAGAGGCACTGGCTATCGAACGCGCAAAGAAACTTTTTGGTGCAGAACATGTAAATGTTCAGGCACATTCAGGCACACAGGCAAATATGGCAGTTTATTTCGCTTGTCTTAATATAGGAGATACTATTTTGGCAATGGATCTTTCCTGTGGCGGGCATCTAACCCACGGTCATCCCCATAATTTTTCTGGGATGTTTTATAAGGTGGTTACTTATGGAGTAGATAAAGAAAAGGAAACCTTAGATTATGATGAGATCTTAGATTTAGCCAAAAGATATAGACCTAAGCTTATCTTGGCCGGAGCCTCCGCATACCCGCGGGAGATAGATTTCGGGCAGTTTAGAAGGATATGTGATAAGGTGGGTGCTTATCTCTTTGTGGATATGGCTCATATCGCTGGTCTGGTAGCAGCAGGAATGCATATGTCTCCGGTTCCTTATGCTGATTTTGTTACCTCAACTACCCACAAGACCTTGCGCGGTCCGCGCGGAGGTTTTATTATCTGTAAAAAAGAATTTGCTAAGAAGATTGATAACCTGATATTTCCTGGAATCCAAGGCGGGCCTTTAATGCATGTAATCGCGGCGAAGGCGGTCGCCTTTAAGGAAGCGATGAGTCAGGATTTTAAAAGATATCAGAGACAGGTGGTGAAAAATGCTAAAGAATTAGCAAGAGGTTTATCTCAATATGATTTTCGCATTGTCTCAGGAGGCACAGATACACATCTGATCTTAGTAGATTTAACTAAAAAAGGTATAAGTGGGGCTAAGGCATCCTTTGTTTTAGAAGAAGCAGGAATCACCGTAAATAAAAATCTCATTCCTTTTGATAAACAGAGCCCTTCAATTACCAGTGGTATCCGTTTAGGAACCCCGGCAGTAACCACCCGTGGAATGAAGGAACCGCAAATGCAAGAAATCGCTTATTTTATTAATGAGGTAATAAATTCTGCAGATAACTTAAAAAAACTTAAGAAGATTAAAAAAGAGGTTTTAGATTTAACCAAGAGATTTCCTTTGTATTCAGAATTAAAGGGATGAAAAAAAAATTAAGTTATCGACGGCCAAGCTGGGATGAGTATTTTTTGCAGGTAGCCCAGTTGGTTGCACGGCGCTCTACTTGTTTAAGGCGACAGGTGGGAGCAGTGGCAGTAAAGGATAAACGGATTCTCGCTACGGGATATAATGGAGCGCCTTCGGGATTAGCCCATTGTGAGGATATTGGCTGTCTCAGGCAAAGGTTAAAGGTTCCTTCGGGAGAGCGCCAGGAGTTGTGTCGCGCACTCCATGCAGAACAGAATATAATAATCCAGGCAGTAATCCACAAGATAGATTTAAAAGGTAGCACTATTTATGTTACGAATCAGCCTTGTGTTACTTGTAGTAAAATGCTGATTAGTGTAGGGGTAAAGGAGATTGTGGTTTTAGAAGGTTATCCTGATAAACTTGCCAGAAGATTGCTTAAAGAAGCAAAGATAAAGCTAAAGATAAAAAAGGATGAGGTGTCCTTATTGCGGTTATAAAGAAGATAAGGTGATAGATTCACGGGCAAATACGGAGCAGACCGCTATACGCAGAAGACGCCAATGTCTTAAGTGTGGTAAGCGTTTTACTACCTATGAATATATTGAAGAGGTTTCCTTAATGGTAATTAAAAAGGATGGACGCCGCGAGCCATTTGACCGTAAAAAGATTCTTACTGGGATTATGAAGGCCTGCGAGAAAAGGCCGATAAGTTTAGAGAAGATGGAGGAGATTGTTACTCAGGTTGAACGTGCGATACAGAAAAGGTCCGAACGTGAGGTAAAATCCTCTTTGATTGGAGAGCTAGTAATGGAGAGGTTAAAGAGATTAGATGAGGTTGCCTATGTAAGGTTTGCTTCGGTTTATCGTCAATTTAAGGATCTTGGTCAATTTATGATGGAGTTAAGACAGATTCTTGATAAGGAAAAGCCAAAACGAAAATAAGAAAGGAGAGAATACCAAGATGATGGTTGAGATGGAATTAAATAAGATAGTGATCGATGAAAGAAGGCATGATCAGCTTATCGTCTTAAAGGAAAAAGGAGGGAATCGGATTTTGCCGATTGTGATTGGTTTGGTTGAGGCGTCCGCAATAAAACTAAAGCTAAGTGGTTTTAATCCACCGCGACCCTTAACCCACGATCTATTACATAATACTATTGAACATCTGCAGGCAAGCTTAGAAAAGGTGGTAATTGATAAGCTTGAGGAGAATACATTCCATGCCAAGCTTATCTTGAAGACTGAATCCGGGCAGACCAAGATAGTAGATGCCCGGCCTTCCGATAGCATTGCTTTAGCAGTACGGGCGCACGCCCCTATATTTGTAGTGGAAGAGGTAATTGAGAAATCCAAAGATTTTCAGAATCTATGAAGATAGGGATTCTTTCAGATACTCACGATAATCTATTTAAAATAGAAAAGGCAGTGCGGTTCTTTAACAAAAGGAAGGTTGATTTTGTTCTGCATGCGGGAGATTTTATTGCTCCTTTTACTATCTTTAGGTTAAAGGATCTTAATTGTGATTGGCGAGGTGTATTTGGTAATAATGACGGAGAAAGAAAGGGTCTTACCGAGGTATCTGAAGGAAGAATTCAAGAAGGGCCTCTACAGCTTAACCTTTTTGAGCGTAAGTTTATTTTAGTTCATGATATAAAAAAGATTAATCTCTTTAAATACCCGAAGGAAATAATTGTTATTTTTGGTCATACCCATAGACCCCAGATAAAGAAAGAAAGACAAAGGCTTCTCATTAATCCCGGTGAGTGCGGAGGATGGCTTACCAGAAGTTCTACAATAGCAATCTTAAATTTAGATTTCATTCAGGCAAAGATATTTGAGATTTAATTTCCTTTTTTAAAATGGGATATTCATTTAAAGCTCCCTTAAAACAGATAATCGATGAGGTTTATAATTTTTCTAAATGCAAAAAGAAAAGGATTTATCTTGTAGGTGGTGCAATAAGGGATGGTTTGCTAAGCAGGATAAAATATAATCCCGATTTAGATTTCTGTTTAAAAAAAGGAGCAATTAATTTTTCCCGCCAGCTTTCCCAAAGGATAAAATCCGGTTTTGTCATCTTAGATAAGCAACGTGCGGTCTGTCGACTAGTAAAAAGGATTAAGGATAAGTGCTTTACCTTAGACTTTATGGATTTTCGAGGAAAGACTATCCAAGAGGATCTTTTTCATCGTGACTTTACTATTAACGCCTTAGCGGTAGCATTGGATGATTATTATACCAAAGGCCTTAAGAATTCAATTATTGATCCCTATGGAGGGCTTAGGGATTTAGAGGCAAGGGCGATCCGGGTGGTAAATAAAAAAAGCTTTGATGATGATCCCTTAAGGATCCTGCGTGCTTTTAGCCATGCCTGTCTATTGGGTTTTAAGATCCAGAAGGATACTTTAAAGCTGATAAGACGCAAGGCAAAGAAACTTTTAAATGTCTCCTTTGAGCGTATACGCGATGAATTATTTAAGATCCTGGAAGCCCCTTATGCTTATCATTACCTTATTCAATTGGAGAGATTGAAGATTTTAAGATTAATTATTCCAGAAATAGAGATTATGCGTAATGTAAAACAAGGTCCCTACCATCATTTGGATGTATTAAGGCACTCCTTTGAGACGCTTAAACAGCTGGAAAGCTTAATTGAGCAGTTAAAAGATAAGAAGGAGATTCAGGATTATTTAAATGAGATAATTTCTTCGGAAAGAAGGCGCAGGGGATTGATTAAATTAGGTGCACTGCTTCATGATATTGGAAAACCCCAGGCAAGATTTAAACAGGATGGTAAGACTAAATTCTATGGTCATGAGCGGATAGGGTTAGAATTCATTGAAAGGATTGCCAAGCGTCTTAAGCTTTCTAATATAGAATTGGATTCCTTAGGAAAGATGGTACTTTGGCATTTAAGGCCAGGCTATCTTGCGGATAATGAGAATATTACACCGCGGGCAATATTCCGTTTCTTTCGTGATACTGCCCAGGAGGCTTTAAGTATTCTTTTGTTATCTCTGGCGGATCAACGTGCTACTCAGGGACCCCTGACTACTAAGGAATCCTGTATCCAACATGAAAGGGTAGTCTTTGATTTAATAAATCAGTATTTTAAAAGACAGAAGGAAAAAAAACTTAAACCCCTGATAAATGGAAATGATTTAATTAGAAGGTTTAATTTGCAACCCTCACCTTTAATTGGTAAAATCTTAAAAGAGACCCAGGAGTTACAAGCCATAGGTAAGCTTAAGAATAAGAAACAGGCCTTAGAGTTGGCAGAAAGAATGATTAGAGAAGAGAAGAAGTAATTGGTGGTTAGGTTTAGGAGGTTTAAAAAATGATCAGGGAGATGATTGAGAAAGTAGTAAAAAGAGAAGATCTTACCGAGGAAGAGGCAATTCAGGTGATGCAGGAGATTATGGAAGACAGAGCTACTCCTGCCCAGATCGCCAGTTTTATTACTGCCTTAAGGATGAAGGGTGAGACAATAGAGGAGATTACAGGATTTGCTAAGGTAATGCGTCAGAAAGCTACCAAGATAAAGATTGAGAAGGAAAATATTGTCGTAGATATTGATCGCGAGGATATCAATATTGACTATGAGACGATCATTGATACCTGTGGTACAGGAGGAGATGGAGCAAAGACCTTTAATGTTTCTACGGCTACTGCCTTTGTGGTGGCGGGAGCAGGATTTTTAGTAGCAAAGCATGGAAACCGTTCTGTTTCCAGTGAATGCGGAAGCGCAGATGTGGTAAAGGCCTTAGGGATAAATATAGATATACCTGTAGAAAAGGTAAAGGAATGCATTGAGAGGATCGGGATCGGTTTTTTATATGCTCCCCTTTATCATCCTGCAATGAAGTATGCTTTAGGTCCGCGTCGTGAGATTGGTATACGCACAATATTTAATATCTTAGGACCCTTAACCAATCCTGCAGGAGCAAATGTTCAGGTTTTGGGTGTATATAATCCGGATTTAACCGAAAGATTGGCTTCGGTTTTAAGGAATTTAGGAACAAGGTCAGCCATGGTCATCTACGGAGAAGGAAGTATCGATGAGATAAGCATTATTGGCAGGACAAGGATCAGCCATCTAAAGGAAGGTAAGATCAATACCTATTATGTCCAACCTGAGGATTTTGGACTAAAAAGAGCTATCTTAGAGGATATCCGGGGAGGCGATGCCTTAAGGAATGCACAAATAATCCTGGATATCTTAAATGGCAAGGATAAGGGTCCCAAAAGGGAGATGGTTCTTTTAAATGCAGCAGCTTGTTTTATTGTGGCGGATAGGACAAGGGATTTTAAAGAAGGGATAGAGATTGCGGAAAGGACAATCGATGCTAAAAGGGCATTAAAGAAACTTGAGGATTTAATCAAGTTTACTAATCAATAAGATGAGGATAAAGGATACCGAGATTAAACTTGTGCAGGCAGATATAACTAGGCTGAGGGTAGATGCTATTGTTAACCCCGCCAATAATCGATTACTTATGGGTGCAGGGGTGGCAGGTGCAATAAAGAAAAAGGGTGGTAAGATAATTGAGGAGGAGGCGGTAAAGAAAGGTCCGATAAAGGTCGGAGAGGCGGTTTTTACCTCCGCAGGAGATTTACCCTCTAAATATGTAATCCATGCAGCAACTATGGCCTTAGATTTTAAGACCGATGAAAGAAAGATCCGCAATTCTTGTCGAAACGCCTTAAGATTAGCTGAGAAACTTAAGATAAATTCAATTGCCTTTCCTGCATTAGGCTGTGGTGTAGGAGGATTTTCTCTCTTAGCTTCAGCTAAGATTATGACCCAGGAGGTACTTAGCCATCTCCGCCAATGTAAATCAACTCTTAAGGAAATCGTTTTTTGTCTTTATGATAAAAAAGCCTATCAGGTCTTCAATAAAGGGGTAATCGGCTATCTTGAGTATGTGCTTAATAAACTACAAAACGGACCCTTTGTCACTGTCGATGTAATTATTGAGATGGATGAGGGGATTGTTTTGGTAAAAAGAAGCAATCCTCCTTTTGGTTGGGCTTTACCGGGTGGATTTGTTGATTATGGAGAAAGCTTAGAAGAGGCAGTAAAGAGAGAAGCTAAAGAAGAAACTGGATTAGAGATCTATGGGATAAAGCAGTTTCATACCTACTCTGATCCCAAGCGCGATCCTCGCTTTCATACCGTGGCTACGGTATTTATTGCTAAGGCAAAAGGTAGGCTACGTTCTGGAGACGATGCCTCTGCAGTAAAGATAGTTAATCTAAACCAGATCCTTCGGTTAGAATTTGCTTTTGATCATAAACAGATCCTTAAGGACTATCTTAAATATAAAAAACAAGAGAATCCTTTTAGAAGCTAAGCCTTCCTTTAACGGAACTTTGACAGAAAAATAGGATTTTGATATACCCTCTCGTCGTGAGAGGATTATTTTTTGTCTAATTTGTTGTGCAATATTTAAAAGAAATATCTTGACAAATAAATATAAATTTATT
>JAMWCL010000047.1 GCA_023819035.1 Candidatus Omnitrophota bacterium | reverse complement strand
AAATAAAATAGTTAAAATTATTATTGTTCCTACCAACCAACGCAATCTTCCCATCATCGTTCTCTTGTTCCGAAGTTCTTTTGTCCAATTGCACATCGGAACTAACTTACTCAAATATCCTCTTTAATATTTTTTCAAATTTCTTTACAATTATCTCTGTTGCTCTTTCTATATCTTTATCTTTAACATCTATCCAGTGAATATACAAAAATCCATTTTCTGGGTCAATATCTACACTCATTGTTCCTGGAGTCAATGTAATAGAATTTGCTAAAAAGGTTAAACCTGTATCCGATTTTAAATTTGTCTTTACTTTCACTATCCCTGGCTTAAGGGGTAAATCCGGGTGAATTACTCTTCTTGCCACATCAATATTTGCTTTTATACATTCCCATATAAAAAGAGGTATGTAATACAAAAACCAGAGATAGCGAGTTGGGTGTTTAAATAGATGTGGTCTTTTTACAAACATATCTCCAGTTACAAAAGAAACAAATAAAGCCACTAATATTCCAATTAAAAGATGTTGCCCATCCGGTGGCCAAGATAAAAATAGCCAAACTAATAATCCAAAAATAAAGAGAATTATTCTACTTTTCACTTTAGTGCTTCAAAGACCAAATTTGCATAATTCTTACCATTTAAAAGGGCATTCACTGCTTTTTTAAGAAAAATATCAGATACATTCGGAATTAAGATCAGCCCACCGATTAGACAAAGGATAGATAAAATGACCAGAGAAAAATTCATTGAGAAAGAGATCTTTTTTGCGGAATTTTGCGTTTTTGCGGTGCCAAAGAAAGCCATTCCTGTTGCTTTAAGGTAGTAGATTAAAGTCAAGATACTAACTAAAATAGCGGCAGTAGCTAAATCCAATCTCTTTGCCTGGATACAAGCCAAAACAATTAGCAATTTACTGAAGAATCCATTTAAAGGAGGAATTCCGGAAATACTCATTGCACCTATAATATTTGTATAAGAAATTAAAGGTGCCTTTTGCATAAGTCCTCCCATCCTTCTTAAATCCCGAGTTTGCGTTACACTCTCTATTGCCCCTGAGTTTAAGAATAATAAAGATTTAAATAGACTGTGATTAAAGAGATGAAATAGCCCTGCCATTACACCTTGTGGAGTTCCTAATCCTAAACTCAAAGTAATATAACCAATCTGGCTGATAGAAGAATATGCATATAATCTTTTTATATCTATCTGACCAAAGGCTAAAAATCCTCCTAAAATCATAGATAATATTCCTAAAGTAATAAAGATAGAAGAGATCAAAGGTGTCAAACCAAAGACATTAAAGACTATTCTTGATAAGGCATAAATACCTAAGACCTTTATAAAGATACCCGATAACATTGCCGAAATTGAAGCCGGAGCAGAAGGATGTGCATCAGGAAGCCAGGCATGAAAAGGAACTAAGGCTGCTTTTAAACCAAAGCCCATCAAAAACAATACACTAACAAACTTTAGAAGATCAGAACTTTTTTCACTCAATACATTTGCCATATCTGCCATATTTAGAGTTGAGGTATGGCTATAAAGTATAGCGACTCCTAAGAGGATGAAACTGGAGGCAACTGAGCCCATTATCGCATATTTAAAGGACGCCTCCAATTCCTCAGCTTCTGTTCCAAAAGCAACTAAGGCATAAGAGGAAATTGCCGAAATCTCTAAAAAGACAAATAGATTAAACATATCTCCAGTTATAATTACACCATTCATCCCGGCAAGCATAAGCATAAATAATGTCCAAAATTTCCATTTATCAGTATACTTCTCCATATAACTTATAGAATAAATTGCCACCAAAAATGTAACTAAATTTACAGTAATTAACATAAAGGAGGTCAATCCATCTAAGACCATACAGATCCCAAAAGGTGGAATCCAACCTCCGATTTTGTAGACCAGAATAGTTGAGGGTTTATGGTTTAGAGTTGAGAGTGTGAAGAAAGATAAAATTAAGAGCAAAAAGCATCCAAAATTAGCTAATAGATCTGAGAGACGTTTATAAAATTTACCTACCAGTGAAATAACAAATGCTGTTCCCAAAGGTATTGCAACAAATAAAGGCAACATTTTTGCTCAATGGTTCTACTGTTCCAAAGTTCTATTGTTCAATTGTACATCAGAACAAAAGAAAATCAGAACCAGATTATCCTTTGAGTTTCCTAATCTGTGTAATATCAAATGTCCCATATCTCTCGTATATTCTTATCGCAATAGCAACTATCAAAGCGGTTACCGCCAAACCAATAACAATTGCAGTTAAGACTAAGGCCTGAGGTATAGGGTCGACCATGCTTAAAATTATCTTTTCTTTTGCAAAAATTGGTGAACGGCCTTCTAAACGATAACCCACCAAGATAAAAAATAGATTTACAGCATATTCCATAATCCCTAAGCCAATAATAATCTTAATTAGATTTCTCTTTCTTAAGACACAGTATAAACCAATAGAGAAGAGTATTAAACATAAAAAGTAAATCATCTTAGGTTTTAAGGTATTAAGGTTTTTAGGTTTTTAAGAAACACCTCCAACACCTATCTTATTTTTCTATTTTATATAAGACTACCAGAGCCAAAAATATAGCAAATAACCCTGCTCCGACTTTAAGACAGATAGCAATATTACAAAGAGGAATTATTCCTGCTGAAAAGAGATTAAAGGGTCTTCCTTTAATTATAAAATTAAAGAAGAAGTATCCTCCTAAAAATCCTAATAAAGCAATAGACAAAAACATTATTGCTCCCAGGGATTCCCAAAAGGAAGCCTTTACATCATTTAATTTCTTTAAGGCAAAATCCTTTCCAAAGGCAAGCATAAGATGAACAAAGGATAAGGCAATGATTACTCCACCAGCAAATCCTCCTCCTGGTGAGATATGTCCATGTAAGACAATATAGATTCCATAAAGCAAAATTAATCCTACAGTCAGACGGGTAATCGTTTTTACAATTAAGGTCATTCCTTTATCAGGTTTTAAGGTATTTAGGTTTTTAGGTTTTAAGGAATTCATTTTCTTTTCTTAGATATAAAGGAATTTAATTGAGGTAATAAATTTTCTAATTTTTCTAATAGTGCATTATAATCTTGGAGTTTAATTAACTTTCTATTAATAGCGCGCCTAAGCCAATATCCTGTCTCCCCCAATGAAGCCCGAGCATAATAATAAAAATTTAAACCTTCTTTTAAATGATAACGGGCATAACCCTCAGTTATATTTGCTCCTATAGAATCAGTAGCACTTACTAATTGTTTTCCAATTGTATCTTTTGCAAAATAATCCCATTTAGTAACTATGTCCCAAATTTTATCCGCAATTTCTTCTGCCTGTTTTAATATCCTCAAATCCTTTGCTCTCTCCAACACCTTAACACCTAATGAATTTTTCCAACCTTTCTTAAAACTGCCAAAACTCCAATTACTGCCGTAAATAAAACTGTCGCTTCCCCCAATGTATCGTATGCTCGGAAATCTAAAATCACTGAACTAACCAGATTGGTTGCACCGGTTAAATCTTTTCCTCTTTCTAAATAAAACTTAGATACTTTTATTAAAGGTTCACCCATTTTCGGTAAATCCTTAATTGCAAAATAGGCAAAAAATAAAAATATAGCCATAAAGATTAATGTTGAGATTGTATTAAATAACCATCTTCCTGAAGTAGAAAAGGGAAGGTCTTTCTTTATGGTTGCCCGAATGAGAATGATTAAACATAAAATCTCAACAACCAACTGGGTTATGGCTAAGTCAGGAGCTTTAAGTAATAGAAATGCTAAGGATAATCCCAATCCTACGGCCCCAACCGCTACCACCGAGGATAATAAATCTTTAATCTCTACAGCGACAAGGGCAGCAAGAATCATAAATATTAAAATTAGATTTAATTCAATCATTTTTAGGTTTTAAGGTATTTAGGTTTTAAGGTATTTAGGTTTTTAGGTATTAAGGCAACACCTTAACACCTTTAATACCTTAATACCCAGAATAAAACAACCATCCCTAAGAGGCACCAGACTAAATATGTTGGTAAAACTCCGTTATGAAGATGCTGCAATTTTAAAGTTATAAAAGAAATAAATCTCCTTATCTGGTCGTAAATATCAAAATATTTATTTTCTGCTTTTTCATAAATATTTTTAAAAAATCTCAAATCTTTGATTGTCTGGTAAAATTCAACTCCGGAATATCTTTCTTCCGAAGACAATTCTTCTCCGCCTATAAATGTTGAATCTTCTCTTATCTTAATTTTACTCAAGGAATAAAAGATTAAACCAAAAAGTAATCCTATTAAAATTAAACCTGTAGCTAAAGAGGGTGTCCAGAAACCCAAGGAAGTTGATAAGTTGATAAGTTGATAAGTTGATAAGGAAGGAAAGATAAAGTATTTTAAGGGAATTTGGAAAGCAAAGACTCCAAAGAGAATACAGAGAAAAGCTAAAATAATCTGGGGAAGCAACATCTTCCAAGAAACATCGTCATAGTGTTCTTGCGTTATAGTGTTATAGCGTTGGCCTAAGAAAGTAGCATGGATTAATTTCATAAATGATGCTAAGGTTAAAGCCGAACCAAACATCGCTGCCACTAAGCAAAGAATTACTAAAACCCTATATACTAAATACTGACTACTACATACTGATATTAATCCTTGATAGACCATCCATTTGGAGACAAAACCATTAAAGGGAGGAACTCCTGAAATAGATAAAGAGGCAATCAAACAGCATATAAAACTAACCGGCATTGTCTTGGCTAATCCACCCAATTTATCTAATTCAGAAGTCTCTTTTCTATATTCAACTGCTCCTCCGGATAAGAATAGACAAGATTTATAAATTGCATTATTTAACATGTGAAATAGACCACCAGCAATACCAACTGGATTTGCTGTTCCAATTCCTAAGACCATATAACCTACCTGTGATACTGCATGGTAACCCAAAAGTCTTTTTAAGTTATGTTGAATTAAGGCCATCATTACTGCTGCCAAAACAGTTATTGCACCAATAATTATCAAAAATAGATTCATTGCTGGGTTCAGCACAAACAAATCCATTGAGATTCTGGCTAAAAGATAAATCCCTAATAATTTATCTAAAGATGCCGGTAAAAATGCAGTTACGGGAATTGGAGCAAATTCGGCGCAATCAGGGATCCAGGAATGAAAAGGCATACATCCAGCTTTAGCAAAACTGGCGATGGCTAAACAGAGATAAGCAAAAGTAGGTATTAAGGTATTAAGGTTTTTAGGTGTTAAGGGAATTTTAATTTTATCTATCTGGAAAGTTCCAGTTAGATAATAGATTATTCCAATTCCTAAAAGCATTAAGCAATCTGAACCTCCAACAATGATGAATGTCTTTTTTGCGGCAGAAGAAGAGTCCTCCCCAAAATTTATTAAAAGATATAGAGTTAGGCCTAAAAAACCCCAGAAGACCAAAAGCAAGATGAGGTGGTTGGATAAAACCGCACCGGTTGAACAAAGAGAAGTCAGGATTATCCAAAGATAATACTGCCAGAGATTCTTTTTACCCCGCATAAATTTAGAAGAATAAATAACCGCCAGAAGAGTAAACAACCCGATAGCCAAAACTATAAAACTGCTTAAGCTATCCCATCTAAGATATGGAGATAAAAAATCCATTTTTGACCTTTCTTACTTTAATACCTTAAAACCTAAACACCCAAATACCTCTTAATCTTCTCTGTCTTCTTCTGCGACAATCTAATCAAATCCCAGCCATTCAATATTTTTTTATTATCTTTTTTCTGAATTACTACACACCGTTCTGTGCAACAATAACAGGGGTCAACCGCCGCCAAAGTAATGGCTGCATCGGAAATAGTGCCTCCTATGGCAGCAACTTTATTAGAAGGAACATTCATATAAGAAGGTGCCCTGATCTTATGCCTTACAGGTCTATTTGTCCCATCAGACCTTACATAATGGAATACCTCACCTCTCGGTGCTTCATGCCTACCAATTCCCTCACCCGGAGGAATCTCCTTAACCTGAGCATCAATTTCTCCATTGGGCATTTTATCCAAGCACTGCCGAATAATTTTAATAGATTCATATAACTCCCGGATACGCACCATGGTTTTTGCATAAATATCGCCTTCTTTCTCCACAATCACCTTCCACTCCACTCTA
>JAMWCL010000013.1 GCA_023819035.1 Candidatus Omnitrophota bacterium | reverse complement strand
CTTCATTGTCAGGGTAATTAGTTCTTGCATAATACCACCTCCTTTTTCTTCGGAGGTGGTATTTTACATTAATCTACCCTGACATTTCTACTTTGCAGAAAGATGACATTATTATATTGTGGTAACATACTGTTGCAAAATCCTATAAAAAATTATATAATTAAAATTGTGGGTGAAGAAGAAAGACAACACTATCTATTTATAAAAAGAATATTAATTAAAGTTCTTATCTTTAACTGGCTGATAGCATTAACAAAAATCATCTATGGACTTATCAGTAGTTGTGCAAGTATTGTTGCAGACGGATTCCACTCTCTTTCTGATAGCGCCTCTAATATCATCGGCTTAATCGGAATAAGCTTGGCTTCTCAACCCAAAGATAAAGATCATCCTTATGGTCATAAAAAATATGAAACATTCTTTACATTAGGAATTGCAGCACTTTTATTTATTCTCTCCTTTAATCTTTTTAAAGATGGTATCCTACGTCTTTATAAACCAATTATACCCCAAATTGACTATAAGGGCTTCTTAATTATGATAACTACCATGATCATTAATATATTGGTCTTTTCCTATGAATACAAAAAAGGCAAGATTCTTAGAAGCGATGTCCTTATTTCCGATGCCTTCCATACCAAAGCAGATATCCTGATCTCTGCTTCTGTGATTATCACCCTTGTGGGAATAAAATTAGGCTATATTATCCTTGATCCCATTGCTACATTAATTATCGCTTTATTTATTGCTTACACAGGCTACAATATTACCAAAAACAGTTCGGATATTCTCTGTGATACCGTTGCGGTTGTGGATGTAAAGAAGATCGCGGATATTGTATTGAGTATAAGAGGCGTAAAAACCTGCCATAAGATAAGAACGCGGGGCAGACCCGATGATATTCATATCGATCTACATGTCCAGGTAAATCCTGATATGCATATGGATGAAACTCACAAGATAAGCTATGCTATAGAAGAAGAGGTCAAAAAACGTATCCCTGCGATTACCGACGTAGTCGTTCATATGGAACCCAAGGAAAAGAACTGAGCATTTTTCCTTATCTATAGAGATTCCGGGAATATAGAAGGCATCTTTTTTAATCAAGATGCTCTTTCTGGTGGTAAATAAGAAAGATATTGTATTTTTCTTTATCTAAAGAAATAATCATACTTAATAATTACTTATGTGCTCCATTTAATTCTAATTTTGTAATTATATAAGCAAGGTTGAGCCTCTGCATAAGAATTATAAATTTATATTATAAAACTTATTAAAAGAAAACTTAAGCTGCCTTCTTACCGGAAAATATAGAAGAGACCATTCTTTTTAAAATAAACAAAAGGCATAAACCCACAAATATATCTCCGTAACGGGTATAGAAGCTTAGACCTTTTTGATTAACAAAGATTCTTTCTGTAGTATAACCTGTAACAAATATTTCTCTCCCTAACTTATCTTTGACCAAAGAGATAATTCTTCCATCAGGCCCTATAAAACCCGAGATACCCGTATTGGCAGAACGAACCAGAAATACGCGGTTTTCTATTGCCCTAAAAACTGAAGCGCTTAGGTGTTGAAAGGGGGCGGGAGTCTTTTTATACCAAGCATCGTTAGTAATATTTACCAAAAATTGTGCTCCCTTTTTTACAAACTTACGTGCCAATTCAGAAAATAAATCCTCAAAACAAATAAGTACAGAGAAATTAGATTCTAAATTATTAAAAGGTAATTTGAATAGAGTATACTCTTTGCCTGGGCTAAAATCTCCGATGGGCACTACTGTCTCTAAAAATGCAAGGATCTTTTTTAAAGGTACATATTCTCCAAAGGGAACAAGATGTAATTTATTATATTGAGCGATATCTTTATTATTTTTATAAACTAAAATTGCACTGTTATAATAAAGATTATTCCTTAAGGTAACTGCTCCTAAAAGAATAGGGATATTTATATTCTTAACAAGATCGTCTATCCTTTTAAAATAAATTGGCTCCTCTTCCAAAACTACCGGTAAAGCTGCCTCTGGCCAGATAATTAAATCTGGTTTTTCTCTGGCTACCTGAGAGGTTAGGCTAAGATATCTATTTAAGATAAAATCTTTTTGTTGAGAATCCCATTTTAATTCCTGAGGAATATTTCCCTGGATAACGGCGACTCTTATTCCCTTGTTTTGTGGTTTGTATTCTACCGTTTGTATTCTGTAAAGTCTAAATAAACCATAGATTAAGACAATAAACAGACAGAATAAACAAAAAATATACCTTGGTTTTTTAGAAAGAAAAAAATATATTGTGAGATTAACTAAGACGATTAAAAAAGAAACCCCCCAGCTACCAGTAATATCGGCTATCTGAATCACTGCTAAATTTCGATACTGTGAGTAGGCTAAAAACGCCCAGGGGAAACCCGTAAAAAGATAGGATCGAATATATTCAAGTAAAACCCATACAGAAGGAATAAATAACAATTCGTAATATGTAGCCTCTGATAGATGATGTTTAACAAATAGTCCAAAAATACTAAAATATAATGCTAGATATAAACTTAGAAGAACCGTTCCAATTAAGGTGACATACACCAACCAATAAATAGTTCCTAGCCAGAAAATAAACCCCGTAAGATAAGCTAAAATAAATGCCTTTAACTTAGATTTATCCTTTAATGCAAAAAATAATGGTACAAAACCAAACCAGGAGAAAAACCAGAGTTTAAAGCTTAAAAAAGAAAGGGCTAAAAATACAGCGGAAAAAAGACATAAAAGATAATCTTTCCACCAAGAAAAATCTTTTATCTTCCGCAGCATTTTTTATATTTTTTACCCGAACCACAGGGACAGGGATCATTCCTTCCTACCTTAACTGTGTTTTTAACAGGAATGGGCTTTTCCGAAGAAGGGAAGGACTCCGATCTAGAGTCTAAAGAAGAACTTTGAAATTTTTCTAAACGGGGATGGGAAAGCTCTTGAGGTAAACTACTAAAAATCCCTCTTACAGCCTTTTCAGGTATTATTGGTTGTAATCTAAAGATTGTCTCTATTGTCTCGTTTTCAATACTTGTGATCATCTGACTGAAATACTGAAATGCTTCGCGTTTATATTCTACCAGAGGATCGCACTGACCATAACCACGCAGACCTATACCTTCGCGTAAGGTATCCATAGTATAAAGATGCTCCTTCCATTTTGTATCGATAATCTGCAAGAATACCATTCGTTCAAGATTACGCATTAAATCATAACCTAAAGCTTTTTCCTTTTCCTCATAAGCCATAATGATTCGATTATATAACTCTTTCTTAAGCATATCCTTATCTTCCAACTTAATTTCATCTATATTTATATTGAGGGCAAATTTTGAATTTATTGTAGAGATAAACCCGGATAAATCCCACTCCTTCGCAGATAAATTATCGGGGATATAGAAAACCAAAATATTATTAAGGATCTTCTCTAATATGTTTAAAATATCCTCTTTTAAAGAAACGCCCTCTAATATTTGTCTACGCTGGGTATAGATTACCTCTCTTTGTTTATTCATCACATTATCATATTCTAATAGCTGTCTTCTTATGTCAAAGTTATGTTGCTCTACCCTTTTCTGAGCGATCTCAATAGATTTAGTAACCCAGGGATGCTCAATTACCTGACCCTCTTCTAACCCTAATCTATCCATAATCCCAATAAGCCTATCTGAGCCAAAAAGGCGCATCAGGTCATCTTCTAAGGAAACATAAAATCTTGATGAACCGGGGTCTCCCTGACGACCAGAACGGCCGCGTAACTGATTATCAATGCGCCTTGCCTCATGGCGTTCGGTACCGATTACATGAAGCCCACCTAATTCTACCACCTTTTTATGCTCTAAGTCTGTTTCTTGTTTAAATTTTTCTACAAGCTTCTTATATTCTTGATGATAATTTGGATCAGAAAGTTTCATCTTCTGTCTTAAGAGATTTTTAGCCATATAATCCGGATTCCCTCCTAATAGGATATCCGTTCCTCTTCCTGCCATATTTGTAGCAATAGTGACTGCCTTCAATCTTCCTGCCTGGGCAATGATCTGTGCTTCCATCTCATGGTATTTGGCATTAAGTACTTGATGGGGGATACCGCGAAGCTTAAGCATCTCAGAGAGTCGCTCGGATTTTTCTATGGAAATAGTTCCTACCAATACGGGTCTACCTTTATTATAAAGCTCTACAATCTCTTCTACTACCGCATTAAATTTTTCTTTCTCTGTTTTATAAATACAATCTGGAAAGTTTGTCCGAATAAGAGGGCGATTGGTAGGAATTACTACCACATCCAATTGATAGATTGCTTTAAACTCATTGACCTCGGTAAAGGCGGTTCCTGTCATCCCGGCTAATTTCTCGTACATTCGAAAATAATTCTGAAAGGTAATTGTAGCTAAGGTTTGATTCTCCTGTTCTATCTTTAAACCTTCCTTTGCCTCCACTGCTTGATGCAGACCATCTGACCAACGTCTTCCTGGCATAAGTCTTCCCGTAAACTCATCTACAATGATCACCTTTCCTTCCTTTACCACATAATCTACATCACACCTAAAGAATTCTTTAGCACGTAAGGCCTGAATAAGGTGATGCCGATATTCGATTGTTTCTAAGGTGTGTAGACTTTCTATCCCCCAAAATTGAGCGGCTTTTTTCTCTCCCTCTTCACTTAAAGCAATGGTATGGGTCTTCTCATTAGCGATATAGTCAAATCCTTGATATAAATCCTTGCCTTTATATTTAGCTTCTAATTCATCCTTTTCAGTGATCCGTCTACCCTTTAGCTGGTCCGCTATTCTTTTTGCCAGATAGTATTTATCGGTAGATTCCTCCGCGGGTCCGGAGATAATTAAAGGGGTGCGTGCTTCATCAATAAGAATTGAATCGACCTCATCGACAATCGCATAATAAAATGGTCTCTGGACCAAATCCTCTAAACTATACTTCATATTATCCCTTAGATAATCAAAGCCAAATTCATTATTGGTACCGTAGGTGATATCGCAGGCATAGGCTAATCTGCGTTCTTCATCAGACATCTCATGCTGGATTACCCCCACCCTCAATCCTAAAAACTCATAGATCGGTCCCATCCACTCCCAATCTCTTTTAGCAAGATAATCATTAACTGTAACGATATGCACCCCCTTACCTAATAAAGCATTAAGATAAGCAGGTAGGGTCGCTACGAGTGTTTTTCCTTCACCTGTAGCCATCTCTGCAATCTTTCCTTCATGTAAAACTACACCCCCTGCAATCTGAACATCGAAATGCCTTAAGCCAATAGTTCTCTTTGCCGCCTCCCTTACTACCGCAAATGCCTCAGGAAGAATATCTTCAAAGATCTTATTCCGTGTATTTTTAAGTTTTTCTTTAATCTGATCTTTTACTTCGGGTATAGCCACCTCTTTTAAAGCCTTCTCCAATTCTTTCAATTCTGATTCCAACTCTTTTAATTTTTTAAAAATATGTTCTTTAAACTCATCGGTTTTTTTTCTTAACTCAATATCTGAAAGTTTACTTATCTTTACCTCTAAAGCATTAACCTCATTTACAATCTTAGAAAGTTCTACCATCTTATTTATAGAAGAGATTGGCATCTCAGGGTGCAAGATAATATTAACAGAGGGGAATCTTTTCTTTATAATATTTTGCTTATAATTTAAAATAGCTTTTTTAACAAAACCTAACACCTTAATGTCCTTTTTTGACTTTTTAGATAAGATTCTATAAATCCATCTATTTCTCCATCCATTATCTTATCTACCTCAGAGGTCTGGTAATCTGTGCGATGGTCTTTAACCAGATTATAAGGATGCATTATGTAAGAGCGGATCTGACTGCCCCATTCAATCTTTTTCTTTGGCCCACCATATTGCTTAAGAAGCATCTCTTCTTTTTTTTGCCTTTCTAATTCAAAGAGTTTTGCTTTTAATATAGAAAGAGCGGTCTGTTTATTCTGATACTGGGAGCGTTCATTTTGACACTGCACTACAATTCCTGTAGGAATATGGGTAATCCTTACCGCGGAATCAGTGGTATTTACACTTTGACCACCTGGTCCAGAAGAACGATAGACATCGATTCTTAAATCCTTCTCATCTATGTTTACCTGCTGTTCTTCTGGTAATTGAGGAATTACATCTACTGAGGCAAAAGAGGTATGTCTACGTTTATTGGCATCAAAGGGGGATATACGAACCAATCTATGGACTCCACGTTCTGCCTTCAGATACCCATAAGCATATTCTCCTTCTACTAAAATTGTCACATTCTTTATCCCCGCCTCCTCGCCTACAAGCATATCAATGATTTTTACGCGGTAGCCATGTCTTTCTGCCCAACGATGATACATCCTCAAAAGCATACTCACCCAATCACAAGATTCGGTTCCACCTGCTCCTGCATTGATACTTAAGATAGCATTATTTTTATCAAATTCTTGATTTAAAAGGGTCTTTGATTCTAGCTCCTTTAGTTGAAGAAAAAGAGAATCTATCTCCTTTTCTAAATAAACAATTAAATCCCTATCCTTTCCATCTAATACCTCAGCAAGCTCCTTTAATTCCTGATATTTCTCAAGGATAGTCTGCCAGGGCTCAACAGTTGCCTTCAGGGATTTTAATTCTTTTACAAGGTTAGTTGAATCTGGATTATCCCAAAATCCAGGTAACAACATCTGAGAGGATATCTCTTGGATTCTCTTTAGTTTGACCTCAATCTCAAAGATAACCTCGCAAGAGCTCTAGGTATGACTTTATTGAAGAAAGTCTAGTATCGATTTCTTTTAACATAACTACTCCTTTTTTTAGTTCTTCTAAGCACGCTTTATACCCCTTAATGCTAAGATAAATTCCTCTTTGTTATCCGCATAAAGTATTGCTTGTTCTTCGGTTATCTTACCTTCCCTAACTAATTTTATAAGGGTCTGGTTAAAGGATTGCATCCCAAAGACCGCTCCATCTTCAATAAATTGTGGTATCTCCCAGGTCTTTCCTTCTCTAATTAAACGGCTTATGGTAGGGGTAAGCACCATAACCTCATAGGCAGGGATTCGACCCGAACGGTCTTTTAAGGGAACCAACCTTAAAGAAAGCACCCCTTTTAATAAGTAAGATAATTGGATCCTTACCTGCTGATGTTGATGGGGAGGGAAGAAATTAACTATCCTCTCTACTGTCTGCGCTGCGTTTATCGTATGTAAGGTACTTAAAACCAACACACCTGTCTCTGCTGCAGTTAGAGCACTAGACATCGTCTCGTAATCCCGAATATTAGCGATATAGATAACATCAGGGCTCTGCATAGTAAAGGCGCGTAAAGCTATGGCGTAAGAAATTACATCTAAGCCCAATTCCCTCTGATTGATGATACAGTTTTTATCCTTAAAGGTAAACTCAATGGGTTCCTCTAGTGTCAGTATATGTTTATGGCAATGGGTATTTATATATTCAATCATGCTAGCAATGGTAGTAGATTTACCACTTCCCGTGCTTCCTGTAAGAAGCACAAGCCCTCTTGTCTCTAAGGATAATTTCTCTAAAACCTCGCTTGGTAAATTAAGTTCAGCGAAACTTTGAATAACATTGCGCACCGTCCTAATTACTAAAGACGGACAATTTCTCTGAAGAAATATACTTACTCGGAATCGGCGATCAAATTCTGAAAGATATAAAGCAAAGTCTATATCCATGTTTTTCTTAAATAACTCTCTTTGTTGAGGTGTGGTTATCTCTTCAGTAGCTCTTATTACATCTTCCGTTGTCAATGTTTTATCACTGGCAGGAACAATCTTTCCATCTATCCTGAAGCGCGGGACACCTCCTGCACGATAGAATAAATCCGAACCATCCCTCTCAATTAACTCCTTCAGCATTTCCTTTATTGAAACCGACATCGCCACCTCCTTCTAAAGAATTTTATTTATTATACCACTAATTCTTTAATTTGTCTCTCTAGTTTTTGGAGTAATCTCTTTATCTTCTTACCCCAGATATAACCACCCAATTTACCACTTGAGCTAATTACCCGATGACAAGGAATAATTATCGGATAGGGATTATGCTTTAAAATCTGGCCCACTGCCCGGGCTGCCTTAGGATTGCCGGCTTTCTTAGCTACCCATTTATAAGTACGCACCTCTCCAAAGGGAATATTTAATACAACCTTTAAAACCTTTTTGGAAAAATCATTCATCACTGATTAGACTCTTTTTTCTTAAAAGGCGATGATAGCTAATTGCGAATCTATGTGCCTCATCACGGATGCGCCGGATAAGATTTAAAGCAGGGGTAGATAAATCTAATCTTATAGGTTTAGCTTTATCTGGTATATAAATATTTTCTTTATCCTTAGCAATACCGGCCAAGGGTATTTTAAGTCCTAAATTTAGAAGCTGTCTTTGAGCAGTTAAGAGGTGAGACCTACCTCCATCAATAAGAATAAGGTCAGGCAAAAAAAGGTTTTCTCTAATCACCCGACTATATCTTCTAAACAGAATCTCCGCAAGCATCTTATAATCATCAATTTTTTCTACTGTCTTGATACGGAACCGGCGGTAATTAGCCTTATCCGGAACTCCTTTATAAAAACTTACCATTGAACCACAAGCCTCTTTCCCAAAAAGATTAGAAACATCAAAGGCCTCGATCCTTTCGGGTATTTTCTTTAGACCTAAAAGGTTCTTTAAATCCTCTAATTCGTCATGATAAGTTTTCTGGGATTTAAAGATTACACTTAAGGCATAAATCTGATCCCTTATCCGCGCTGCCTCCTCGAATCTTTTCTCTTTGGCTAATAACTGCATTTTAGAATTAAGGTGTTCAATCAGCTTTTCATTCTGAGAAGTAAGGAACATCTTTATTTCCTGTATAATCTCCTGATAATCCTCAATGCTAATCTTACCTATACAGGGTGCAGGGCAAAGATTAATTCTCCCGTAAAGACAGATTTTTTTAGGTAATCTTCTACAGGAACGGAAACCAAAGATTTTACGTATACTTCTTAATGCTTGACGGAGAAGCTTGGCATTGGTATATGGACCGAGGTATAAGGAGGTATCCTGTTGACTTATCTTTTTTCTTCTACAGATATTAATCGCAGGAAATTCTTCATCAGTAATTCTAATTAAGGGAAAGGATTTATCATCCTTAAGACTAATATTATAAATGGGGAGGTGCTGCTTAATCAAAGATGCCTCTAATAACTGCGCCTGACTCTCAGAACCAGCAATTCTATATTCTATCTCCGCAATCTTTGCTACCATTGCTTGAGTCTTAGTAGAAAGAAAATGGCTAAAATAGGCTTGAACTCTTTTTCTCAAAGACTTAGCCTTACCAATATAGATAATTCTTCCTTGCTCATCTTTAAATATATAAACCCCTGCTGTATCAGGAAGTTTTTTAATAATATTTTTTAATTTAGGATTCATTTATGTTAAAGGGTAATTCTTTAGAAAATTGTCTCCTGCTATATATATCCTTTAGCCTCAACACCCCAAAGATAAAGCAAAAAAATATATAAGAAAATAGCCCCAAAATAATGACTAAACCCAAATTAATATACTTAGCTAAAGCAAAACCACTTAGATTAATAACCCCATTTAATCCATAACAAACTAAACCCATACCCAATCCTGCAAAAATAATCCTTAAAAAATAAATCCCTAATTCTTTTAGATGAAACCCTCCTATTTTTTTTATCAAAAGAGATAAGAGAATAAAAAAAGTAATTATTCCGGACAGGGAGGTTGCAAAAGCCAGACCCATAATCCTTAAAGGGAACATAAGAATTGTATTTAAAATAATGTTTAAAATTAAGGCCAAACCAGCAACCTTTGTAGGGGTTAAGGTATCCTTTAAACTAAAAAAGCAGGCTTGGAGAATCTTATTCGCCCCATAAAAAGATAAACCCATACTATAGAAAAATAAGGCGCCACTAGTAAGCTCTACTGCTTTTAGATCAAATCTTCCTTCACCAAATAAAGTAGAAATAATTGGTTTTGCCAAAATCATAAAACCTATAGAGCAAGGAACCATCACAAAAAATACTGCGCCTAGACCCCAAGAAAGGGTCTTTTTTAATCTCTCGAATGCAGGCTCTAAGGCTTCAACAGAAAAAACAGGCAGGATCGCCTGAAAAAGAGCATTGCTAAAGATCCCTAAAGGAAATTGGATCAAGCGATAAGAAAAATATAATATCGCTACCCCTCCTTCACCTACAATCATCCCCAAAGAGCCAAATATAGAGTCAACAAAATTATTTAATTGATAGATACAGGTGCTAAAAATGCGAGGAAGTAATAGTCTCTTAATGGTTCCCAATTCAGGATGTCTTAGTGTCCTTGGTCTTATTAAGCGAAAGCCTTTTTTATAAAGAACAGGGATTTGAACAGCTAACTGCAAGACCCCTCCTACTAACACCCCTAAAGCCAAACCTTTTATTCCTTCGCCAAAAATTAAGGTAAACAGAATAAGCGAGATATTCAAAAGACAGGGAGCAAAAGCAGGTATAGAAAAATGCCCTAAGGAATTTAAAACCGCGGTAGCATAACTAGCTAAGCTAATTAAAAGGATATAGGGAAAGATAATCCGATTTAATCTTATAGTTGTAATTAATTTATAAGGCTCGTAAATAAAGCCGGGGGCAATAAGACGCACTATCCAAGGTGAAAAAAATATCCCTAATAAAGTAACCGTAATAAGGATAAATAAAATAAATCTTAAAACGATATTAACTAACTCCCAGAATTTATCGGGAGATTCTTTTATTTTATATTGACTAAAAACCGGTACAAATGCAGCATTACTTGAACCTTCTGCCAAAAGGTCGCGAAAGAGATTAGGAATCTTAAAAGCAACCACAAATGCCTGGGCATAAACGTAGATACCAAACAACCTCGCGATTACTATATCGCGGATAAAACCTAAAATGCGAGAAAGAAAGGTAAAAAAAGATATTACTGAACTTGAGTGCACAATACGTTTTATTGACATAGATAATAAATTATGTTAAAATTTCATCGTTTAAAAAGGAGAGTACATGCCTAAAAGAAAATCTGCTTTAAAAAGACTGCGTGCTGATAAAAAAAGACGCCTTAGGAACTTAAAGATAAAAAGAGAGCTTAAAAAAGTAATAAAAAGGTTTCATGCACTTATCCTTCAAAAAAATGTTGTAGAGGCAAAGAAATTTCTTTCGGAAGTCTATTCCCAACTGGATAAGGCTGTCAAAAAAGGAATTATCCATTCTAACAACGCTAAAAGAAAAAAATCCCGGCTTGCTAAAAAGTTACTTAAGATAGCATAGATTTATGATTAACTTCTCTAAGGCAAAATGGGGATTTAACCTACCGGTCTTTATCTCAAGGTCACAGTGAAGCAGAGCCTTTAATCTTTTTTTAAATATAATTGGATTGAGTAGATGGGATTGAAAAGCAGACCTTAAACTACCTAAGAGACGCTCAGGTTTTTCCTCTCCTTCTAAAAGCTGATTAAGAACTTTAAGGGCAGTCTCAGGATGGTTTAATTCTATCTGACGAATTAAGGTAAAGGTATTTAAAAGATAACTTTGTTTAAAACGATGGATTTTAACAAAACCTGAGGTGCGTTCGATAAGCTCATCCTTGGGATCTAAATAATTTATATCTAAGATTAAACAGATCCAGGGATAAGGTTTTCTTACATACTTATAAATAAACTCTTTAATCTCTCGATTTAATTCTTCCGCTTCCTTGATAATCACAATCCTTTTTCTTGCCTTAAAAGGAAGACAAAGAAGTCTTTCCTGAAGTTCAATAAGATTTAATTGGCTTGCGTATAAAATATCTAAATTAAATTGCTCTAATTCTTTGGTAAGTAATTCTTTCTTTAAGCTATCTATCTTAATCTCCTTAGAATAACTATCCTCTCCAATAAGAAGATAAACCATATTTACCAGTCTTCTACTACACGTTCCACTATACGCCGAGCTAAATCCTTTATTGCCTCATCAACCGCGGTATCTTCGGATTTGCGTGATTGACCGGTTGTAAAATAGGTAGTATCAGTAATAAAATTCTTCTCTTCCCAAATCAGCTTATCCTTAAGATTATCGTAGAGGCTAATATGAGTAACCAGACTAATGCGATATTCTTCTGGTTCATCAGTATTCTCAATATATCTTAATACATCTTTACGAAATTCAAGCAGCTCGCCCTTTAAGATCAAATCTGCATTTTCTTTTTTTTCTGGTTTAAGATTGCCATCGAGAATAAATCTATTAAGCAGGGCCTGGGTAATCTCAGTCTCTAACCTCGGTCGATAAAGCTTATATTTTATACCCGTGTCTGTATCCCGACTGATATCAATTTTATTTACAAAAGGATTTATATAAATGGTTTTAACTCTATGAGAAATAAGGGAATGTGCAGTATAACCACAACCTACTAAAATAAAAACTAAACTTAAAAACCCTATAATATATAATAGCCTTTGCTTCATTTTCTTTCTTTCTCTAGTATCTGCAGTCTCTCAAATGCCTTTACTGCCCATAAACTATCTGGATAATCATCAATTATCTGACTGTAATAAATTTTGGCGGAGAGATACTGTTTTTGTTTTTCATAGAATTGGGCAATCTTATAATTGGATTCTGCCTCTTTTTCCTTTAAATAAGCGATATTTTTTTCTGCCTCTTTAGCAAGCACCGCATCAGGATGAACCTTAAGAAATTCCTCAAACATTTCTTTGGCTTCCTTAGTAGTTGCCTGATCATAATCCGGGGTTCTGGATAAACTTGCCCGGCAACTAGCAAGCTGAAATTTAGCTGCCTCAACCCACTCACTTTCCGGATAATTGGTAATTACTTTATTAAAAGCCTCCTCTGCCTCATAGTAACGCGCAAGACTCTTTAGAAGCAATCCTAATTTGTATTGTGCAGCTGCTGCCTTAGGACCGTAAGGAGAATTTTCAATTATCTTAGCAAATATCTCTAACGCGGGATTCTCAACAGGTAAATTTACACCAAAAACCTTACGTTTTTTACCTGACATAAAATCCTCGGCAATCTTATATTCCCGATCAATAATCTCTTGGATGCGCTCGGAAAATGGATATTTATCGATTACCTTCTGATAAGCCAGATATGCCTCATAAAGATTCCCTTGTTCTTCCTCTATCCGCCCCAAATAATATTGAGATTCTGCTGCCTGAAGGGATTTAGGAAAGGCCTTAATTAACCTCTGAAATTGCTGTTTTGCCTCAGGGTAGTGTTTTGCCTCATAAAGACCTCTAGCATAATCAAATTGCTGTTTAGGGTTAGCCTTGATTTCTGCCTTAGGATTTACCCATCTACCCGTCTTGGGGCTCCAGACCCAAAAAGGATATGCAGGAAGGATAAAAATGATCAGAAAAATAAAGGCTAAATAACCTATTCTCATTTAGATTTTTAATTTAGCATAATGAATAGCTATTGTCAATATCGATTATAATTAAAAATTAAATAAGATAACTATAAGTATAAAAGGCAATTCGGGCAATAAATTCTTTAGCTAAATCACTATTGCGTTCTTTATGACTGGTTAAAATGCAAAGAATAAAATCTTTTTTCTTAGTAAAAATAATCCCTGCATCATGACAGACACCTTGCTCTAATCCTGTTTTATGCGCTACCATTACCTCTGCAGGCAGATATTTAGGAATACGGTCATTTATCCGCTGAAGCTTCATTAAATTTAAACATCTTTCTGAGATCTCTTTACTTACTAAACTTTGATTGTAGATCTTCTCTAATAAGTAAGTAATCTCCTCCGCGGTAGTATAATTCTCAACCCCCTTTTCCCTTAAATTATAATCTGCTACTCTACGGGAAAGTAAGGTATATTTTAATCCAAATTTCTTAAAACAGTTATTTAAATACTCTATACCTAAAAGTTCAGTCAAGATATTTGTAGCAGTATTATCACTCTCGTAGATCATCAGACCAATCAGTCTTTCTACTGTAAGGACAGTGCCAGGATAAACATGTCTTAATATCCCGCCCGAAAGCTTATCCTGTTGTCTAAGTTTAACTTCCTGATTAAGTTTTAACCTACCCTCCTCTATAGCAAGAAAACAACCTGCCATAATCGGTATCTTTACTAAGCTTGCCGAGGGAAATAATTTCTCTTTATTAAAGGCAATCTCCCAACCTGTATCTAAATCCTTAATTACAATTCCTGCCTCTCCCTTAAACCTTGAAATCTCTTCTTCAATCTTCTTTTTTAAAACCTGCCAATTATCCTTTTTTAACTCTAAGGGTTTCTGTTTAGTCTTATAGATTGATAAATGTCTTTGATAAAAAAATAATCCTAAGAGTAAAAAAACCACCCCTGCGATAAGTAAAATAAAAGAATATTTTCTCTGCAGATTAAATCTCATTTAAGCTTAATCCTCTGCTCTGCTTCCCTTAATCTTGCTTTATATCCCTCTAATTCCTTATATAATTGTTCAGTTGTCTGTTTATGGAAGATTAGATGCTCTTTAAGTTCTTCTTCCTTTTCGTTTAGAAGCTTTTGAAGTTGATTTATCTGATTATCCTTTTCTTCTATTTGGCTTTCCCTTTCTTTTATTAACTGATTAAGTTGGATAAGTTCTTTCTCAAGCTCCTCAGCTCTCTTTAATTTTTGAAAAGTAGCACAACCGCAACAGAAAAGCATGATTCCTATTAAAGAAAGGAAAAAAACTTTCCTTAAATGATTTTCCATCCCTAATCACCCCCTTTTAGGTGTTTTTTATTATAGCATAAAAGGAGGGTAAATAAATATTTTTATCTTATCAATCTTGTCTTTAAAAAATGGGAGAGGCCGAATAAAAAGCTAACTGCAAGATAATAAAGAAGGATATATAAAAATGGGAAATGCGATAATCTAAAATATGCTCCCGGTAGATTTACCAATAAATAATTTATTTTAAGGAGAATTGAAATAAGAAATTCAATGCTTAAACTAAATGAAAAAGACAGAAAAGGCAGAAAGAAAGCAATGCATAATAGAGCAAAACCCGCTGCTACAATAATCGTCATATAAGGTACAATGATCATATTAGCTAAAACCGTAATGGGTGAAAAGATTTTAAAATAATAGCTAATCAGAGGCAAAAGTCCCAACCAAGCAGAAAGCGAAACCGAAAATAACCCAACAAAAGGCTCAATCCAAACTATATTTAGTTTTTTTAGTTCTCTTAAGAAAAAACTCTTAACCAGCGGTGAAAGCCAGACAATAAAGATTACACTTAAAAAGGACAATTGAAAACCGACTTCAAAAAGCTGAAGCGGAGAAAATAAAAGGATAATCAAACCTGCTAAGGCTAAGGTATTATAGATATTAAATGGGCGCTTAAAAAAATAACTTAAAAGCAAACTGGAACTCATAATTGTTGCGCGTACTACCGAAGGTCTTGCCTGCGTTAGCCCGCAGTAAAAAAACAAGATTAAGATTGTAAAGACAAATCTTACCTTACGAGGAATTTTTATTATCTTTAAAACTAAAAGAACAATAAAGACAACTATCCCCAGGTGTAAACCCGAGATAGCAATTATATGCAGGGTCCCTGAATAGATAAGATTATTTTTAACATAATAAGGAATCTCTTCTCTTTGACCTAAGATAATCGCTTTTAATATAGCTTTAGAAATAAAGGAAAGGTTCATTTCAAAGACATCCTCTATCTTACCTTTTAATCTAAGAATAAACCTCTTTAAGAGATCGCCTTTATCTTTATCTATTATCCTCAAAAAACTATTCTCTTTTTTTATATTAAGAACATAATAGATCCCTTTTCGCTTTAAATAATCTTGATATTTAAAACCTCTCCTATTAAGATAAACCGGGAGATTTAATTCAGTAGATAAATATAACCTTTCTCCATAATTTAACTTTATATCTCTAAAAACCCTTATCAAAACCTTTCCTGAAGACTTTAGCCAGGCCTGCCCTATCTTTAAACCCTCTAACCTTAAGATAAAAGAGGCTACCTTTTTTTGATAGACGGGTTCGCTTTCAATAATCCCTACTAAAGAAAGGTAAGGAGTCTTATTTGAGATTAATCTTTTAATATGGCAATTAGAAAGAAGCAGGGAATTCTTCAAAGATAAAATACCTAACAAAAATACTGCCAAAAAAATAAAGAGATGGGATATCTTCTTTTTATAAAAAATAATTCCCAGGATAAAATCTATAAGTGTAAAAACATAAAAAAATAAAAAAGAAAATCTTATATAAAAACCTACAATGATTCCTAAGCAAAACAATAAACTTAAACTAATTAATGGATAGGCAAGCACTTATCTGATCTTAAAATATTCTTTTATCGTCTCGTATTTTTCTATACCTATGCCTTTGATCTTCTTTAGCTCCTCTAAATCCTTAAAGCCCTGATTATTAGTTCTATATTCTATAATTCGTTGGGCTAATCTTTCTCCGATGCCAGGAAGAGAAATTAATGTTTCCTTATCTGCACAATTAATATCGATCTTAATAGCATCTTCCGAAAATAAGAATGCCTTAAAGGGAGAATATAGCTTAAATAAGAGATTAAGGCTGATACCTAAGATAATTATCCCAATAAAGAATAAAATTACCAAACGCTCTTGTTTAGTAAGATAAAGCATTAACCTATCCTTTCTAAATCAATAGACGAAAGATTAACTAAGATCTTACAGAAAAGTTAGATGACAATATTGATAAGCTTTTGGGGGACAACGATGATATTTTTGATGGGCTTGTCTTGAATCCAAGATTTAATTCTTAGATCATTTAAAGCAAGCTCCTTAAGCTTATCTTCGGTTATATCGGAAGGAACTTCGATGCGCGAGCGAACCTTACCATTTATCTGAATTACAATAGTAATAGATTCTTCCTTTAATAAACTAGGATCATATTTAGGCCATTTTGTCTTAAGGATACTTTTATTATTCCCCAGTCTCTGCCACATCTCCTCAGCCAAATGAGGAACAAATGGAGAAAGTAAAATGACGGTTGTTCTTACTGCTTCATAAATATCTGTATCCTTGACCTGATATAGTTGATTCACCAGCTCCATAATCCGGGCAATCGCGGTATTAAATTTAAAGCTTTCAATATCTTCAGTTACCTCTTTAATCGTTCGATGTAGTTTTCTCTGCAGTTTTAAATCCGGTTGATTTTTACCCCTTTCTATCTCTAAAAGCCTAAATACACGGTTTAAAAACCTAAAGGCACCCTCGATTCCCTGTTCAGACCATTCCATCTCAGTCTCAGGAGGAGCGGCAAATAAGATATATAACCTTAAGGTATCTGCACCGTAATTTTTAATTATAGAATCCGGATCAACAATATTTCCACGCGATTTAGACATCACCTCACCGTCCTTTAAGACCATGCCTTGGGTAAGAAGTCTGGTAAACGGCTCATCAAAATTTAGTAGGCGGATATCTTTTAAAAACTTAGTAAAAAAGCGTGAATAAAGAAGGTGCAGAACCGCATGTTCAATCCCACCAATATACTGATCCACGGGCATCCAGTAATTAACTGCTTTTTTATTAAAGGGTGCGGTTTTGTGCTTAGGAGAGCAGAATCTTAGAAAATACCAAGAAGAGTCAAAAAAGGTCGCCATAGTATCTGTCTCACGGCGTGCTTTTCCTTTACATTTAGGACACTTGGTCTGAACAAAGGTCTTTACATGGTTAAGTGGGCTTCCTCCCCGCCCAGATATCCTTACGCGGGGCGGAAGTTTAACCGGTAGTTCTTTTTCTGAAACGGGTACTACTCCACATTTATCACAATAAACTATAGGGATAGGGGTCCCCCAATAGCGCTGACGGGAGATAAGCCAATCGCGAATCCGCCAATTAACCGTCCTTCTGCCAATGCCTTTTTGCTCCATCCAATCCGCAATCTTTTGTTTAGCCTGCTGATTGGGCAGGCCATTAAATTCAGCAGAATTTATCTGGAGCCCATCTCCTTCATAAGCCTCGCTCAATTCCTTTGGATCCTGAATACTAAGGTCAGGATTTTGAATCACTATCCTCATCGGCAAATTATGTTCTTTAGCAAACAGGAAATCTCTTTGATCATGGGCAGGTACCGCCATAATTGCTCCTGTACCGTATTCCATTAAGACATAATCCGCTACCCAGATAGGTATCGCTTCATTGTTTACTGGATTTATAGCAAAGGCACCTGTAAAGACACCTTCTTTTTTTACATCTTTTGCAGTGCGAACGATCTTACTTTTTTGGCTAACCTTATTTATAAAATTTAAGACCTCTTTTTCTTGAGTTTTACCTTTAATGATCTTTTTTACCAGAGGATGTTCGGGAGCAAGCACTACATAGGTTGCGCCAAATATAGTATCTACTCGGGTAGTAAACACGGTAATGGTTTCCTTAAGATCTTTTATCTTAAAATAAATCTCCACCCCTTCACTTCTCCCTAACCAGTTCTTCTGCATAAGAATCACCCGCTCAGGCCAATAATTAATTTTTTCTAGGTCCTTAAGCAATCTTTCCTTATAAGCGGTTATTCTTATAAACCACTGCTCTAAGTCCTTCTGGATTACTTCAGTTTTACAACGCCAACATCTGCCTTCGATTACCTCCTCATTGGCTAAGGTAGTCTGACAATCCGCACACCAATTAACTACTGCCTCCTTTCTATAGATAAGACCTTTTTTAAACATCTTTAAGAATATCCATTGATTCCACTTATAATAATCGCTTTTACAGGTAGAGATCTCCCTTTCCCAGTCGTAGGAAAAACCCATCCTTTTTAATTCGTTGCGCATCCAGTTAATACATCTCATTGTCCAGGTAGAAGGAGAGATTTTATTCTTTATGGCTGCATTCTCCGCAGGTTGACCAAAGGCATCAAAGCCCATAGGATGTAAGACATTATACCCTTGTAGTATTTTATAACGCGCTACTACATCGCCAATTGTATAATTACGTACATGTCCCATATGGATTCTACCGGAGGGATAAGGAAACATCTCCAAAAGATAATATTTCTTCTTTTGGGGATTAAATCTTGCTCTAAAAATCTTTCTCTTCTCCCAAATTTCTTGCCACTTTTTCTCTATCTTTTTAAATGAATAACCCATAATTACTTTATTTCTTCTTTTATCTTTTTGAATTCATGATGATTCTCTATAAAGACTTGCCATACCCGAGGATCAAACCTATGCTTTTCTTTCATCATAATCTCAATTGCTTCTTCGTGGGTATAGGCTTTCCTATAAGAACGGTCTGAAGTTAAAGCATCATAGGTATCAACAATTGAGACTATCCTTGCAGATAAAGGGATCTCCTCTCCTTTCAATCCCTCAGGATAACCTGAACCATCCCAGTTCTCATGATGGTATAAAACTACAGATTCAACAAGTTTTAAATATTGATTACTCCCTTTATCCTTTAATATTGGTGAGAGCAATTCTATGCCAAATTTGGGGTGCATTTTGATTATTTCCCTTTCCTTCTCCGTGAGCTGAAAGGGTTTTAGAAGTATCTCATTTGGCGTCTTCCATTTACCCACATCATGAAGCATGCTTGCATAACTTAAGTCATTTATATATTTTTCATTTATATAATTTTTAAATGAGGGATTGTCTCTTAATTTTGATGCAATAAGTTTAACAAAGGAAAAAATTCTGTGAATATGACCTGCGGTCTCAATATTTCCTACCTGTTCTGCACTTAAGGCAAAGACTTCCATTATCCCTCGATACAATTCCTCGCGTTTACGCTCCTCTTCTTTTAATTTTGAAATATCTATAAAAGAAGCTATAATCTGAGGGTTTTCTCTATATTCAATTTGAGAAAATAGACTCTGAAGGTAAAATTTAAAACCATTCTTTTTTATACCGATTAATTCTCCTAACCAACTATTTTTCTCTTTCAAACTCTCTAATATCTCATCAAACTTTTCCGGTTCAGAGAGAAGCTCTCTTAAAGATCTATCTTTTAATTCTTCTTCATTTGTATATCCCCACATCTCCAAAAATGATTTATTTGCATAACAGATACCACCTCTTAAATCTGTAATACATACACCATTAAGAAAAGAACTTAAAGCCATATCTTTTAATATAGAGGTGGTATTAAATATCTCAGAGAGTCTCTCATGACTTTGGAAGACCTCCTTTATCCTTCTCTCCAATTCTTTAGGTGAGAATCTACCCTTTACTAAATAATCACTTGCACCTGCCTTAAATAAAGCTGCAGCAATCTCTTCATCCCCACTTGCAGTGATAATTATTATAGGCATCTTAAATCCTTTTGCCCTTATATGCTGGAGGATCTCTAAGCCTGTAATCTTAGAATGTATACGGTAATCTAAGATTATCAATTCTATCTTGGGATTCTCTTCTAAGAAGCTGAGTGCTTCTTCTAAAGTAACCCGATAAAATATCTTTAGAGCGATCTCCTCCATCTTATCTGAATAATGTCTAAGGTAAGCTACAAAGAATGGATCATCTTCTATTACCAAGGTGGAGATTAATCTTTTATCTTTCATTAAACCCCCTTTCTTAAATTTCTTATTACATTCAAATTCCTTATATCATCGGAATTTGTCTTTCTTGGGGTTTCTAAGATAAAGGGCAGATCTCGTAATTTTTTATGATTTATAATCCTTCTAAATCCTTCTAAACCAATCTTACCTTTCCCAATATCTTCATGCCTGTCTTTTTTTGAACCAAGTCTATCTTTAGAATCATTCAAATGGATAAGCTTTAATCTATTTAGACCAATTAAATTGTCAATTTGAAATAAAATATCTTCCAATCCCTCTTCTTTTGCTAAATCATAACCTGCACTATATGCATGACATGTATCTAAACAAATACCAATTCTATTTTTATTTTCAATTTTATCAATGATTTCTTTCTGGTGTTCAAATTTGTATCCTAACCAAGAGCCAGAACCAGAGGTATTCTCTAAAAGTATCTTTACATTTGAATCTTTTGTTTTATCTAAAATTATATTTAAGGCTTCAATTAACCTGTTTATCCCAAAGTCTTCTCCACTTTTTTTATGATTCCCCATATGGCTAACAATATAATCTACACCTAAGGATTCAGATTCTTTTATATCTTCAATGTAGGCTTTAATTGAATCTCTATATAGTTTGTTATAAGGTGAAGCTAAATTTATTAAATAAGAGATATGGACAAATACTGGAAAAATCTTTAAATCTTTTACTCTTTTTCTAAATTCCTCAATATCTTTTGTATTTAATTTACCCTGCCTCCATTGCCGGGGATTTCTGGAGAAGATCTGCATTGTATTACATCCTAAACTTTTTGCCTTATCTATAGATTCATAGATTTTATCAGAAATAGAAACCTGAACCCCTAAAAGCATAAATATATGGAGCCGACGGGATTTGAACCCGTGACCTCAACACTGCCAGTGTTGCGCGCTCCCAACTGCGCTACGGCCCCTTTAAATTAAATATTGACCTGCAATATTTTAAAATATAAAATAAGATACGTCAACTACTAAATAATTATATTGCCGGAGTGGTGAAATTGGCAGACACGCTAGACTCAAAATCTAGTGAGGTTTAAACCCTCATGTCGGTTCAACTCCGACCTCCGGCACCATTTAGTAGTATTTCCCCGAAACTACCTTTCTTAAATACGAATAAATATGCAGTGCGAACAGCACAACATCCACCCCGTGCTTCTTTTAACCTGCAGCGAGACTTCTTTAACCTCTGTTAAGATTTCATTGACTTGTGTTTATTGTCGTAGTAATCTTTAATCGAATAAGATATTTGAAAAACAACCTTTCGGGTATTCCTCATACGAAGGGCATTTTTAATTTCAGTTTATAATAGACGGGTTTCTTAAAGAATTGTTTAGGACAGATAGTCCGGATTTTAACTATCTTCTGATAGGTCTTAAGCAGATATTAAATTATCTAAGGTAAGATAGTTGATTCTTTTATTTGGCAATAAGAGGTTATACTATATTTGTGCGCGGGACGGGACTTGAACCCGTACGCTCAAAATGAGCCAGGCTCCTCAGGCCTGTGTGTATGCCAATTCCACCACCCGCGCGTGTTCATTAATTATAATACTGGATATAAGATTCCTCAAGGGTTTCTTGCCTCAACACAAAGTTTATCCTTAATTAATTTATAAATTAGATTTTATCAAACGAATAAAGGTCTGATTGTGCTTTTTATCATCATAGATCCCCAGATAAGATAAAAAATCATCTATTTGTTTTAACCGGTAGACCGATAATTCATTTATAACCTTAAGCATCCCTTTTTGCTTTTAGCTTATTTATCTTTTCTTGAACAAACCAGGAAAAAAAATTACGATATTTTTTCTGTAAAAGAGGATTCTTCCAATCCTCGGAGGTAATTACCTTTCGGCAATTTTTCTTTCCGCATCTACAGCGAAAACGATATTTTAATCCTGCATCAGTCATTACATAATCATAAACGATCTCTTCGCCGGGCTGGATATCTCTTAAGGCAACCATAATTAAATGACCTTTTATTCCTGCATTGGGTTCACAGCTGTGATTAAAGTAATCATCATCCTCCAAAAATCTTCCCTTACGGTTAGAGATAAGATAAAATCCCTCGGCAATCTGGGTAACATAATTATAGATATCCTTAAAAACCTTTTTAGAAAGATTATTTAATTCTTCCTGGGTGATAATATCGCCTCCCCAGATAGCAATAATCTCGCCTTTTTTAATTAACTCCTTAGCAAAGACGCCCCTACCTGAGATAGATGACTTATTCACTTCTGCTTTTTTAATCATATAAGAGTGTCTCAACATAAATTACTCACTCCTTCTTTTTAAAATTATCTTTTCCTTCTTTAGAAAATCTAATATTTGATTAAATATAAAGTTATCCTTAGCCAAATCCTCCATAAAGATAAGACCACCAAAATTAAATCTCCTTAAAAGCAAAACCCTGGCAAGAATTACCGGAATAACTGCGGTAATCTTCTGCATCGAATTAAGTATCTGTTTTGCCCTACTAAAAGAGGATATTTCCCAAGATATAGCCTTCTTATCTTTTTTAAAAAACTCAATGGTAGCAAAAGTATAGTTATCGTGTCTGACTGCCTCAAGCATAGTTTTTGTATTTTTAAGGTTTTCTTTATTAAAAAAATCATAATTTTTTAAAAAATTAAAAAATATCATAAACCCCTCTGGCCGAATTACACGAAAATGAAAATCTTGAAATTTTTTTTTCTTAAGGATATTTTCAAAACCACTTACTGAAAAGTAGCTTTCTAAAGGAATACCTAAAAATTCTTCTTTTTGATAACCTGCGAAAGCAGGCAGTTTAATCTTTTTGCCCGAGATTATCTGTAAAGACGAAAGTCTATGTTCTTGGATTAAATCTTCAAAGCACCATAAGAAAGGAAAATAAAATTTCTCTTTAGAGAAAGAACCTACTTTTATCTTGATTCCATCAATTTCTTCATCGATAAAGATCTCCCTTCCCACAATAAAATTTATTAACCCCGGACAGAACCCGCATCCGGGAATGACTGTAATCCCTGCTTTCTTTATTTTATTTTTTCTTTTTAGATAAAAAGGAGGGTCTAAATCCGCAATATCTAAAAGATCCTTTTCGAACTCTAAAGCCTTCTCTAATCCTAAAGCTCCATATTTACCAGGGATACAGGAAATAATTAGGGAGGACTCTTTAAAAAACCTTAAAGAAGGTTGATGAAAAGAAACAATCCTTATCTTCTTAATAAAGGATAATTTTTTAAAATAGTAAAAAACTGCTTGAGCAATTCCTCCATCCCCTAAGATTAAAATAGAATTATCCTCTTTCATTTTTTACTTCTGCCAAATAGAAGGAATTACTAGACTAGCCAAATGTATAGAAGGGTTATAGTATTTTAAAGAGGCAGGATCTTTTAGACGCAATTTATATCTTCGATTTAAAGTCTTCAGATTAATCTTTAAAGGGTCGTATTTCTTTGCACTTAAAATAAAACAGTATTCGCAACCGCAACTGTAAGAAGGCATAGGTAGTCTTAAAAGACAAACATATCTAAAGAGTCGCCTTAGACTATTCACCGAATCATTGATAATACTTTTTAAATCCAAAAATGGTCCTGCCTGAAAGATAGCCAAGCCATCGTCCCTGAGTGCATGATAAACATCTTTATAAAAAGGAAACTCAAAAAGCACTTTTCCTGGGCCAACCGGGTCAGTAGAGTCAACCATAATTACATCATAACAGGCAGGGTTTTCTTTTATAAATCTTGCCCCATCTTCATAGAATAAATTAACCCTTTTATCTTTAAAAGCTCCTTTTGCAACAAAACCCAAATACTTCTGACAAAGATAAGGAATCTCTTTATCTATCTCTACCATATGGATAACCTTAAGATTCCTATGTCGCACTGTCTCCCTTAAAACCCCCCCATCTCCTCCCCCAATAATAAGGGTCTTTTTAGGTAAAGGGTGACTAAGCAAGGCAGTGTGAGCCATGGTCTCATGATAGATTGCCTCATCTAATTGGGAAAACTGAATAATTCCATCCAAGGCTAAGATCTTCCCAAATCCTGGCGTAGAAAAGATAAAGACCTCTTGAAAGCTTGTTTTTTTGCGCAGGATCTCTTTCTGAACATAAAACAGATCCCTTTTACATCTTCTTACACCGGGAAAGGGTGTTTCTTGAAACCATCTTTTTTTATCAAAAAAGATTTTATTCGACATAAAAGATTAACCCCTCTGAAGAAATTTAATCTTTATCTTTTTTGGCAAAAATAGCTTTTTAAAATATTCCAGGGCGGCGTGGGGACGGGTATTTTTGCCACAGGTAAAGATATCAATCGCTAAATATTTATGTTCTGGCCAACTATGAATCGCGATGTGAGATTCGGCTAAAATCACTACTCCGGTTATTCCCTGCCGAGGAAATTTATGTACTGCTACCTTTAAGGGAGTATTGTTAGCAATTCGAGCTGCCTTCCAAAGAATCTCTTTAATCCTAATTGGATCCTCAATAAACACGGGAGATTTAAAATCAACAATTAAATGGTATGAGTGAAAATCTTCTTTTTCCATCCCATACCCTCCTTCTTATATCTTTTGTTTAATATTTTACATATCTATAATTAAAATTCTACAAAAATATTATAAAAAATCAATATGATGTTTTAAAAATTAATCTTAGGTAAAATTAGTTTATTAGGGCTGACTTCTTCTAAAGTAATTGCTTCTTTTAAACTATAAGGACCAACTGCCTGACGTTCTAATTCCTCCAAAAAACCTACAGTACCTAAACGCTCGGCAATCTCCTCACCGAGTGTCCTAATATAGGTTCCGCTTGAACAGGTTACCTTAAACCTTATCTGTGGTAGATTAAAATCAATTAATTCTATTTCCTTAATATTTACCTTGCGCTTTCTTCGGGGAATCTCGATACCTTTACGGCTTAAAAGATAGAGAGGCTTGCCTTTATACTTTAACGCAGAGGTCATGGGTGGCAGCTGCAAAAGTTCTCCCTTAAAAGAGTTTAATACCCTTCTAACTTCTTCTTCGGTAATAAAAGAATAATCCTTGTTCTGAATTACCTTTCCTGTAGGGTCTGCTGTGGTAGTTTTTTTACCTAAGCAAAGACAGGCATAATATTGTTTATCATAATCTAAGAATTGTGAAAATAATTTGGTGTATCTGCCTACTAAAACAATTAAAACCCCGCTAGCAAAAGGATCCAGGGTTCCCGCATGCCCGATCTTCTTTACTCCTAATTGCTTGCGGATAAATCTTACTACCGCAAAGGAACTCATCCCTTTGGGTTTATTGATAATAAATATACCTTCTTTAGAAACCAAATCTACTCCTTCTAAAAAAATAACTCCAGAATATAAAAGCCGAGATCCCATGCGAAAAAGCATTTAGAAATATATTTTTATATCTTTCAAAAACATATCCCCAAAATAACCCTAAGAGAAATATCGCAATTAACATTAAGCTAGTAATAAAAAATGAGCCGATAACAAAAAAAAGATAAAAATGAACCAAAGAAAAAATAATCGAGGTAAGCCATATAGAAAAATCCTTATTAAAATAATTTTTTATTCTTTGCTGAATAAATCCTCTCCAAAATAACTCCTCACCCAGACCCACTAAAAATGAGCAGTAAAGAAAAAAGATAAATCGGTTTCTACTTAGAAGAGAGTAACCCAATTCTTTTTTAAGCGAAAAACCCAAGATGATTTCCCTGCCGGTGAGGAGATAACCTCTTATCCCTAAGGTTCTAAGTATAGCAATGCCCAATAGTCCAAAGAGGATTCCGCTCATTAATCCGAAACTAAATGAGAAAAGAGATATTTTCTTATTTATTCCTAAAGAAGATAATGATTTTTTCTTAATGCCTATCTGCCAAAGTATAGGGATAGAGAAGGTAAAAAGAAATGAACCATAGATACCAAGGATTAGAAAAAAAATAGGAAGGAATATACAAGCAAAAATTAGGATTAATCTATAACTTAAGATATTTTTCATTATATAATTCTAAAATTGGTAAATTTATCTCTTATACTCCACCTTCCTTTCTGCTAGTATCCTTTTAAATAATTAAAAGGTAATGCTCTTTAAGATTATCTTTTAATCAAAGGATATTTTATTACTAGATTTAATCTGCAACAAGAAATTTTTAGGATAAATTAAGTTGAATAAGATTATCTTCTATTTTAAATTTTATTCCTAAGAAGTTTTCCACCAGCCAGATATTTGTCTGGGTATGCAGGCTAATCTGAGAGGTCTTAAATCTTCCTCTGCAAAAAGCAAGCCAAAGAATAAGATTATCTGCGAGGTGTCTATCTACCACCGCTTTGCTTCTAAATTCCTCAATAAGCTTTAAACCTGCTTCTTTACCTACCTCTTCAGCTGGCTTTTTTATCTCTCCCATGGCATCCGCACCCAAGATCGCTTCGGTATCCGTCTTAAGCCAAACTACCACCCCTGAGCCTAAAGAGCTGGCTTGACTATATTCACACTCTATTCTTATTGGGCAATTAAAATTTTCTGAAAGCACCTTAACTAAAGCATCTCTTTGCCGTTCCGAAACATCTTTCCTTTTTAATTCCTTATGGGCATGGCTTATACCTTGAATCTCCTGAGGTACTCCTTGCTGGGTTAAATTTAATTCCTTAAATTCCTTTTTAGGAAAAACTCTTACCTTAACTTGACCACCGCCTTTGGGATAATAACCCCTTTTTATAAGCTCCAGCTCCATCATTATCCCTATTTTTTTAAGTGTAGGGATAATTACCGCGGAGTAATACTCAATGGGAATTGCGGATTTTCCCGTAGTTCCTCCTTTTATATTAAGTAAAATCCCTTCCTCAGAAAAAACACCCACGGGAATTAAGGCCTGCAGGAAAAGACCGATAGAGCCAGCGGTCTGAATATCAATGTCTAAAGAAAGGGAGTTTATCTTACTAGGATGAAACTTAATCTCTTTTGAACCCAAAAAGAACCCTTCTACCTTAGCGGAGGTTAATTCCCTTAAGGCGCGAATTACCGCAAAATGCTGTGCCTGCAAGCCGGGATTGGGTCTTTTTGCTCGGATATTATAAATTCTTACTGGCCTCTGTAAAATACAGGATAAGGCCAAGGCAGTTCTTAAAATCTGCCCTCCCCCTTCAAGATAATCTCCTGCAATTTCTAATAAAGATTGCATCTTAAAAGACCTATTCTTTATTTAACAATAAATTAAAAAATCTTTTTTAAAATCTCCTGCTGGTTATCTAAACTTACCTCAAATAAAACTATATCCTTGCGCCTTTTTAGTGTATTTAAAAATTCTGTCTGCTTTCTATGAATCACCCCAACTACCCTTTTGCCGGAACTAAATGTCTTAATCACTGCTTCTTTAAATCTTTGAGAGGCTAACTCCATCGGACCTATCTCATCAATTATAATTATCTTTTTCTTCTCTTTTGCCTCCTCAACTGCCTTTACCGCCACCTCTTCTAAGTCCTTCAGGTTTATTCCGTATCTTCCTAAATGAAACTTACTCTTTATATCTTGATGCGCCAAGATAGCCTCTTTACCATCCAATGTCTTTATTTTAAAACCTATCCTTTGATTATCTTTTAAGATCTCCTCTGTGTAAAACCCTCCACAGTTATCTAAATGAGAGATTATCTTTTTTAAAAGAGTGGTTTTTCCACTGCGCGGTTTTCCCATAAGCAGGATATGGAAAGGGGTTTCCATTTTAAAATTAAAAAAGTTATCTTTCTTTTAATTTAAAACAGGATGGTTTAAGTAAAAAGATCTTTCTTTAAAAGGGGATGTAGTTTATCAATTAGAATGTTCTGATTAATCCTCTACATCTATTAAGGTCCTAAATCCTCTTCCTCTTCTTTTATAACCTCTTCGTATCTTTTAGCTTGTTCGGGTTGCAAAATAGATCTTATTCTTTGGTGGGTTTCTTGCCTTATCTGTATGGCTTTCTGCTTTGCTTCTTCAAAGATAGCTTTTATTCTCTGGTGGGATTCTAAAAGAATCTGCTTTATCTGTTGACCCTGCTCAGGAGTCAGGTTAAGTCTCTGGGTAAGCCACTCTACCCTCTGTTGTATCCTTTCTTGAGCCCTCTCTTCTAATCTCTTCTTCCTTTCTTCTCTTAATTCCTGTTTTTTTCTAATTCTTTCTTCAAAAGCTCCCTTTGCCCTCATCCCCCTAAATGCCTGTGCTTCTGAAGCTACCCAGAAACAAAAAGAAAATAAAACTACCATACTTAACAGCTCTATCCTTTTCATTTTTACTCCCTCCTTATCTTAGAGATTACATACCAGTAATTATTTTAAGTAGCTTCATTATTATATATTTTATGGAATTTGTCAATATGAATTTAAGGAAGTGTTGTTGCAACATAAAAATGTCATCTTTTTTGCAAAATAGAAATGTCACCTTTTAAGAATTCTTTTAAAGAATCTTCTTTTTGGTTTTTAAAGCTCCCTATCTTTTT
>JAMWCL010000012.1 GCA_023819035.1 Candidatus Omnitrophota bacterium | reverse complement strand
TCTTCGGGATTAACTTTTATCTTAAGTTCCTGTTTGATAAGGTTATGCTCTGCCTCAGAAAGAGGGATATTATCTATCTGATAACCCTCATCCTTAATTACCAAAACCCTTCTTGCCTGGTCGTCAATTGGTAGATCGCCAAAGCTACAGGTCTGACAGGTAGGGTCAAGGAATATCAATTTATTTTTCACCTGCGCCTGCACAATGCAATGATTAAAAAATAAGCCAGGAAAATCCTCATTAAGATTGTAATAATCTTTTGTCCCAATCAATACAGGCCAGGAAGGAATCCCTATCTGTCTTAACATCGCAACCAAAAGGATCGCCTGATCCTTACAGTCACCATACTTATTTTTAAAGATATCTTGCGCAGAATGTGGTTCATATCCTGCCTGACCGTATTCTACTGCTACATAGCGTATCTGTTGAGCACAGAAGTTATAAATTGCTTTGGCTTTTTCTTCTTCATCCACTAAATCCTTGGTTAATTCCTCTATCTTCTGTTTAATTGCCTTATCCGCACTAATCTTATCTTTGGTTAAATTCCACCACCAATTATACACCTCCTGCCAATGGTCAAAGCTAGAAAGAAGTATTGTCGGATTTATTTCTGTATAAGAGGGCATATTAGATTCAGGGATAATCTGAGGAATATCCTTAAACTGCCAGTAGTAGATTAAATAATCTTTTTCTTCCCGAATCTTGGGCCTTAATTCTGCTTTGAAGTGATTATATTCTTCATTGATAAATTTTATATTTAAAGGGTTATCCTTAGGAATACTAACGGTAAACTCGGCATGTATAATCGGCTCTCCTGACTGTAAAGAATAACTGATTACAAAATCCTTCTTATTGATAAGTTGATTACGATAGATCTTGAGCTTATACTCTATAACTACGCCTTCAGTAATCTCGGGAAAGGAAATAATAAAGACGCGCACATTACTGTAAAGAGGAAAATTTAAATATCGGGTAACATCGCGCAGATGCCTACTTCCTACCTCAACCACTGTTCCATCAGGCTTTATGGTTCTAGCGTATTCTAATTCTATCTTCTCATAGGTAGAGTCATAATCTATGTGTACTTCAGCAAAATCCTTTTTGCCCCGTTCATTTAAGATCTTAATTATATAATGGAAGTTAGAGATCTCTGTTCTTTGATGGGTCACCTGAATCTTTTCATCACAGTACAAAACCAAAGCACCTGCCTGAGGATAATCCTGACTGGAAGGAGCATTCTTTAAGATCTCATATACCCGGGGGCTAATCTCTTTTATATTTAAAGAATGTGTTTGTCTTTCAATCAGATAGATACGCTTTTCTGCTTTGGTCTTAAAAGATTCCTCTTTAATCTTCTTATACACCCCTAAGGCATCGTCGAAAAGATTTAATCTTTCACAGGTAAGACCATAATAATAAAGGGATTCATCATCCAAAAGAGAAATCTTCTGAAAGAACTCTAAGGCATCGGTAAAATCACCATTGAGATAATAACAGATGGCTAAAAACTTAAGCGCCCTTTCATCGGAGCTTTTCTTTAATACCTCTATCGCTGAAGGAAAATCACGATTGCGATAATATAAAAGACCTAACTCAAAATATAACCTGTCAAGATCCTTGCCTCTAGCAATTAACTCTTTATATTTAGCCACTGCTTTCTGATAGTAAACCTGTGATTTCTGATAAAAACCTTGTATTCTATCTAAGTCATTGCTACAACCATTAGATAAGACTAATCCTATGATTATTAGACATAAAGTTCTTATTTTTTTAACAATCTCTATAATACGCATCAACGGCTCCTTCGCTACCAAACCCTATAAGGAAAGAATGATATCTTCCTTATCCTTAGCAGGCTTTCGTTACTAAAAAGGAGTGGTTCTTATCTTATTAAACCTTATACCCACTATATAACAGGTTCGATTAAGCTGATCCAATGCCTGTTTAACCCAGACCACCTCGCCCTGAATATAGAAAGGTTTCTGATTTGAAAGAAGGCTGATCCTTCCTGAAACAGGAGTTCCTACCCCTGCCCATTCATCGATTACCAGCCTCATCCCTCCCGGGCTTATATCTATAACCTGGGTCTGTCTTGTATCATATTCTGATTTAAAAAATGTCTCCTTATCTGCCTGCCAACGGTTAAACTTACGCCTCTCCTGCATCTTAACCTCACTTTTAAAAATCTGTTATTATTGCTTGACTAAAAATATCCCACAACATTATAAGTGATTCTTCTATGAAAATACAACCTAAAACCCTCTTTATATAATAAATCTAAACTTAAATTAAGTAAAAGATATTTTGTAAGACCCTTTTGATAAAATCACCTTATCCCCCTTTATTCTTTAATTTATTCTCAAGCATCCAAGAAGCAAAAGGAGGTTTGATCTTCTTAAATAATCTCTAAACTCAATATCCTATCTATACGAAAGGTGCGTTCTTGATCTCTTAAACAGCAATAGCCTATAAGATAGATATGACTGTTCTGTTTTTTTATCTGACGGGGGATAATCTGACGCTCAGTGACAGTGGCATCTAAACCGGAAAGGTATCTTATCTTAAGCTTTACCCCCAAATCTATTGCCTCCTGAATCTGCGCAAGCCTTTGATCTATGATATCTTGCAAGGATTTACAATTAAGCCCAAATAGACTTAAGAGATTATCTTTATCTAAGATATTTTTCTGCCTTAAAATCTCTTTAAGTTTAAAGAATACCTCTAAGGTTAATTCTACATCGGAAAGGGCGCGATGTAGCTGTTGAGAATGAATACCTAACCTCTCTGCCACAAAGTCGAGGGCATAACGCTCCAGGCCAGGCAAAAGCAGTTGTGTCATTTTTAAGATATCAATGCTTAAGATCTCCAAAGGTAAGGTCTTTCCCATGAGGCTTAACTCATAATTTAAAAATCCCAGATCAAAACTAGCATTGTAAGAACAGAGGATGCTACCCTTAATAAACTCTAAAAACTTAGGCATCACCTCTTTAATCTCCGGAGCATCCTTAAGCATCTCCTGGTTAATCTGATTTACCCTAAAGGCAGGCTCAGAAATTAGACGTTTAGGATTAACCAGACTTTGGAATTTGCCTAACCTCTGATTACCCCTGATTCTGATTCCGGCAATCTCCACAATCCTATCCCCTGATTCCGGCTGAAGACCGGTAGTCTCAGTATCAAAGATAGTAAATTCTATCTCCTCTAAATTAAGCATATTCTCTTATTATGGTATAATTAGGAATTAATCTTACCGGTCGATAAGAAAGCTTGGTTTCTTTAAGATTTTTTATTCCTGAATCATCCATCATATTTATATAATAGTAGCTATTTAGTTCCGAACAAAACATCCGAAAGATAAACTGCGCCAGCCCTTTAATAGAAAGATCGGTAAGCTCATATAATATACAGAAGGTCTCTTTATTTAAAGCAAACCCAAAGCTAACCCCCTTCAAAACCCCCTCCACCAATACTATCCTACCTACCACATCTAAACTTAGGTAATCCTCTAAAAGAACCTCAAGACAGCTTCTCATATCCTTAAGCATGGCATTATATAAAGGCGCTTGCGGTTTAGATTCTCTCTGAAAAAGCCATTCTTGGTACAGTTTAAAACAGCTGTCTTTGTATTCTAAGTTGAAGGGAAGATATTTAAAGTGATAATTTCTCAGAAAGTAATTAAAACAAGCACGCTTTGCCTTAAAGCGACTGCCTTTTAACTCTACCAGCTCAGACCTTTTACAAAGATAATCCTCGGATTTAATAAAATATCGATATCCTAACTCCTTATAAAAATCTAAATCCTTTCCCTCTACATTTTCTATACGGCAGATAAGCTTGTTTTTGTTAAAGCTGTCCATAATATTAAATGCCTCCTTGATTAACTTAGGATTTATTTTTTTACCTAAGGGTGGCAAATACATAAAGCAGCCCATGCTATCTTGAAAAAAAACAAAAAGACTATCTTTAAAAACAAGCCAATAGATATTAAAAAGCTTTTTCCAGATATAGATATTTAAAAAGGAATACACGGATAATTGATGCTGTTTTAAATTTAGATAATAAGAAAATAAATTCTTTTCTTTTAGGGTTAATCTTTTTAGTCCCATATACCTTTTAAAGATTTAACTCTAAGAGATCTAAGGCCTCTATATAAGCCTGGATAAGATGGGGGTTATCCTTAAACATCCTTTTGCATGCGGGGGTATTTAAAAAGGCAGAAAGATATTCAGTATATTCTTTAAATTCCTTTTTATGAATAACCTCTTTTACATAAGGACAGTTTAAATCTACCGTTAAAAATATCTTATTATTTCTTAAGCTAATTAAAAAGGGGTAAAGCTGGCATTCAAATGGTCTAAACTCATAAATCTTACAATGGTTATCTTCCACATTTAAGAAAGGACAGATATAGCTGTTTTCTTGCTTGGGATCGGGTATAAGCATCAATTTTCTCTCTATCGATATAGCAGCGAAAGGGATCTGTTTATCTAAAAGCTCCTGTACCTCCTCCTCTAAAAGACAAGGCCTTAAAATCGAATCCATCTCCTTAAAACGACAACAGCCTCTACAACTAAGACAAACATCCTGGGGGATAAATTGTTTAATCTTCATTTCACAATACTGCCTACCTTTACCTTTCTTTCTGGGCTGATAATCACAATCCCAGATTCATCCTGGGTAGCTAAAAGCATCCCTTGACTTTCTACCCCCCGTAATATTGCTGGCTCAAGATTATCTATTACCACCACCTGCTTTCCTAAAAGCTGTTCTTCTTTATAAGAAGCCCTTATTCCCGCTACTAACTGTTTAGTTTTATCTCCTAAATCTACTTTAAGTACATACAATTTATCCGCATGAGGATGGACACAGACCTGCTTTATCTGCCCGATCCTTAAATCTAATTTCTTAAAATCCTCGATTGTTGCCATGAATCTCCTCCTTATTAATTATAAAAGCCTTTTTAAAATCTAAAAGACCTGCTCTTGGCGGGGTCGACGGGATTTGAACCCGCGCTCTTCGGATTGACAGCCCGACGTCTTAGACCAGGCTAGACGACGACCCCACCATTTTTTATTAAAAGAAAATGGGCGGTAGAGGACTCGAACCCCTGACCTGTTGAATGTAAGTCAACCGCTCTCACCAACTGAGCTAACCGCCCAGAATCTCTTAGTAAAGTTATATAATACTATTTTAAAAAAATTTTAGCAAGAATTATTTTGTTAATTGTAAAGGTAAATTAAGAATGCCCGCTCTTGTTTATTCTCAAGTTTTTCTTCTATGATCTACTTCTTGGTTGTTCTATATGGGGTAGGTTTATCAACATAGCTACCCTAAAGCATAAGGTAAAGAATTTTTCTTAAAGAAAATCAAAGATTATATAACTTTTCCGGATGGTGCTTTACCACCTTGCCTTCTACCATATAAATCACATCTTCTGCAATATTTGTGGTATGGTCGCAGATGCGCTCTAAGTGCCGGGCGATAAGCAAAAGGGGCACTGCCCGGTCAGCGGTTCGGGCATCACGCAGCATATAATCATCCACCAACTCATCCTGCACTAAATTGCGTAACTTATCCGCATCGGTATCAGATAAAACCACTCTTTTTGCCAATTCTACATCTTTATTTACAAAGGCATCAATAGAATTACGTACCATCTCTTGGGCAAGCCTGGAGAGCTTGGGGATATCCTCGAGTGGCTTTAAAAGTGGTTTATCTGCCAGTTGCAGAACGCGCTGGGCAATATCCACCGCCAGATCGGCAATGCGTTCTAATTCGGCATTTATTTTCATTCCTGTAGTGATGTATCTTAAATCTCCTGCTACAGGCTGATAGCGTGCAATCAAATCAATGCAATACTCATCAATCTCAAGTTCTAACTCATCAATCTGCCTGTCACTATTAATGAGTTCCTGTGCAACAACCTTATCGCGGTTCTTAAGCGCCTCAATGGATTTAAATATTGCCTCCTGCACAAGTGTAGCCATCTTCAAGATTCTCTTATGCAATTCCTTTAACTCCTCGTCAAAATGCCTTTTCATCTTAACCTCCTTAACCATATCTACCGCTAATGTAATCCTCAGTGCGTTTATCTTTGGGTCTTGTGAATATCTCTTCGGTTTTACCGAATTCAACTAATTCGCCCAAAAGCATAAAACCTACCTCATCAGAAATTCGTGCTGCCTGTTGCATATTGTGGGTTACGATGATTATAGTGTAATTATTTTTAAGTTCACGCATTAATTCCTCAATTCTTAAGGTAGCCTGGGGGTCTAAGGCAGAGCAGGGTTCATCCATTAAGAGTATCCGGGGTCTTACCGCAAGGACTCTGGCAATACAAAGTCTCTGCTTCTGCTCTAAAGAAAGGCTGAGTGCGGATTGATGAAGTCTATCTTTTAAATTATCCCACAGAAACACTGCCTTTAGGCTCTTCTCTACCACCTCATTAAGATTATCCTTTAAGCCATGGATTTTTAAGCCAAAGACGATATTCTCATAGATAGAAAGAGGAAATGGATTTGGCCGCTGAAAGACCATTCCCACATCTCTGCGTAATTTCACCAGATCTATATCCTTATTAAGTATATTCTGACCATTAATGATGACCTCTCCTCTGGTGGTTACACCTTCAATTAAATCATTCATCCGGTTAAATACCCTTAAAAGCGTTGACTTGCCGCAACCCGAAGGTCCAATAATCGCAGTAATTTTTTTCTCTTTAAAGTTAGCGTTTATATCTTTAAGTGCCTGAAATGAACCATACCAGAAGTTAAGTTCTTTTACTTCAATTGCGTTCATTTAGCCAAATTTTCCCCGGATATAATCGTCTGTACGCGTATCGGATGGGGTAGTAAAAATTTTTTCTGTTTTATCCATTTCTATAAGTTCACCGTTTAAAAAGAAGGCGGTCCTATCTCCAATTCGGGCTGCCTGTTTTACATTATTCGTGACCAAAACTAAGGTATAATTTTCCTTTAATTTTAACATTGTCTCCTCCATCTTTGCGGTGGAGATAGGGTCAAGTCCAGAACAGGGTTCATCAAATAAAATTACCTCTGGCTCAACCGCCAGGACCCGGGCAATACATAATCTTTGCTGTTGACCTCCGGAAAGATTAAAGGCAGAAATTCCTAATCTGTCCTTTACCTCATCCCATAGATACGCCCTCTTTAAGGCAACCTCCACTTTTTCTTTTAATTTTGCCATATTTCTTATGCCCTTAAGGCGTGGGCCATAGGCGATATTATCAAAAATAGATAAAGGAAGCGGCGTCGGAAGGGCAAAAACCATTCCTACCTGGCAACGCAGTTTTTCTTTATCCATCTTCATAATATCTTGTTTATTAAATTCTACCACTCCCTGCATGCGGAAATTCGACTGCAGTTCATTGAGACGATTAAGCATCCTTAAAAAGGTAGTCTTACCACTATTAGCTGGACCGATAATGGTTAAAATCTCATTGGCCTGAATTTGGAGCGTTATATTTTTTAGTGCATGGACTCCTCCAAACCAGATATTCAGATTTTTAATGTCGAATTTTACCATTTTTTCTTTTTTCTGAATTTATACCTAATAATTATGGCAACCAGATTCATAAATAAAACTATCATCAATAACACCAGGGCTGTTCCATAACGTAATTTTTCCTCCACATTGGGTACCTGGGTGGAAATCACATAAAGATGATATGGCAATGCCATTACCTGGTCAAATATGGATTTAGGTAACTGCGGTAGATAAAATGCCGCTACGGTAAATAAAATGGGCGCGGTTTCGCCCGCTGCCCGACCCAAGCCTAAGATTATGCCGGTTAATATGCCAGAAATAGCATTGGGTAAGACAAGATAACGTATAGTCTGCCACTTACTTGCTCCCAGAGACCAACTTACCTCGCGAAAATGATAGGGAACGCTTTCCAATGCCTCCCGCGAAGCAGTAATAATTATAGGTAGAATCATAATCCCTAAGGTAAGTGAACCGGAGAGAATAGATGCACCAAACTTAAAGAAGACAACAAAGAGCGCCAAACCAAAGAGACCATAAACTACCGAGGGCACACCGGCTAAATTAACAATGGCAAGTTTTATGAGCCGGCTAAAAAAATTATCCTTGGCATATTCACTTAGATATATGGCACTCATCAGTCCTATCGGCAAGGCAAAACTAATCGCTCCCAAAACAAGATAAAGTGTTCCCACTATGGCAGGAAAGATTCCTCCTTGCCGCATACCTTCACGCGGGATATCCGTAAGAAACTTCCAGTTTATCGCCGGCAGGCCTTTTCGAATAATAATGATGACGATCAAACCCACCGGTACGACAATTAAAAGGGTAGCCAAAAATAAAAAGAAGAAGGCAACCTTTTCTGTTATCTTTGGATTCTTCATGATTTTGTTTTATGCAAAAACAAATCTGCGCTTACATTAATTATAAAACTAATCACAAATAAAACAATCCCGATCGCAAAGAGGGCAAAATAATGTTCACTTCCCACTACTGCCTCTCCCATCTCCGCGGCAATCGTGGCGGTAAGGGTGCGCACCGGCTCTAGTATACTTTTGGGAATAGTCGCAGAATTTCCCGTAATCATCATTACCGCCATTGTCTCCCCAATTACCCGACCGATTCCTAACATTACTGCTGCCAGGATCCCGGAAGAAGCTGCAGGTAAGATCACGCGGTAAATTGTCTGCCAGCGCGTTGCCCCCAAGGCAAGGGCAGCCTCTTTATAAGCTTTAGGCACTGCATAAAGTGCATCTTCAGCAACGGAGACTATTGTCGGCATCGCCATAAAGGCAAGCATAATTGAACCAGATAATGCAGTTAAACCCGTGGGTAAACGAAATACATGCTTTACCCAAGGCACAAGCGTAACCATCCCGATAAAACCCAAGACCACACTGGGGATTGCCGCTAATAATTCAATCCCTGCCTTAAGAACCTCTTTTATCTTTAGTGGTGCTACCTCCGCAATATAAAGGGCACAGGCAACGCCAAGAGGAAGAGAAATTATGATTGCACCTAAAGTAACCATAAGCGAGCCCAAAATTAAAGGAAGAATCCCCAATTGGGGCGGCTCGGAAATAGGATACCAGTTTTTGCCCAAAAGAAATTTTAAGACACTTACCGTCTTAAACACACTCATCCCCTCTTTAAGTAAAAACAAAAAAATAAGAAGCACAAACAATACGCAGGTAAGCCCCGAGATAAGAATTAACTTTTCAATAATAAATTCCTTAATTCTTCGCATTCTCTTTTATAGAGATAGGTACAAAATCCGTTTTTAAGACAATCTCCTGACCCTCGGTAGAAAGAACAAAATCTATAAATTTCTTTACTAACCCTTGGGGTTGGTTATTGGTATAAAGAAATAAAGGCCGGGATATAGGGTAGCTACCATTAGTTACATTTTCTACTGTGGGCGCTACATATTCTTCGTTTTTGTCTTTAGCAATAAGGATTGCTTTCTGTCGGGGACTAAGATAGCCCATACCATAATAACCTATTGCCCCTGGATTACCTGAAACCTCATCAGCAATTGCCTGCGAAGAAGGAAGTAATAATGCTGTCGGCGCAAATTCCTCTTTAGAATTAGGGTCATTTTTTCTTAAAACATGCTCCTTAAAATAAACGTGCGTGCCAGAGTTTACCTCGCGAGAAAGAATCACAATCTTTAAATCCTCGCCCCCAACTTCCTTCCAGTTAGTAATCTTCGCGGTAAAGATCTGCCGTAGTTGTTCGAGGGTTAACTTATTTACCGGGTTCTTTGGATTTACCACTACCGCCAGACCATCTAAAGCAACCTTAATTTCATATGGTTGGATACCTCTTTGTCTTGCCAAGATGAGCTCTTTTTCTTTAATCTTCCTTGAACTCATGGCGATATCGCAGCTTCCGTTTAATAAAGCGGCGATGCCTGTGCCTGAACCGCCACCCGTAACTGCGATAAATTCACCGGGATTTTTCTCTATAAATTTCTCTGCCCAGGCCTGAGCCAGATTCACCATTGTATCCGAACCTTTTATCTGGATAAATTTTTTATCCTTAGCCGCTAATCTCGGAACCACCAAAATCAAACCTACAAAAATAAGTGCTATTTTCTTAAACATCTCCTCTCCTGATCTTTGCAGAATATAATTTTATATTAAAACTGCATAAAAAAACAACGGCTCGGCAAGTAAATGCTTGATGTTAATCTCTCATTGGATAAACTCCTTTATCCTCATCAGTCGGGTAAGATTATCCCGTTCAAATTCTGAGAGCCTGCGGGTAATATAATCTATAGTCTCCTTTAAAGAAGGGATTAGAATGTATTCTAAGGCATTGGTTCTTCTGCGGGTTCTTTCTATCTCAAAGGAGAAGATCTGGCAGGATTTATAAAGCTGAGCTAATCTTATAAGGTTAGGTAATAGCTTAAGAAACTTTAATAAAGCGATATCCAATTGCCCAGGGGTATTTATAAAATCATAACTAAAGGATTCTTTTATTGCTATATTTATGGAAGGTAGGGTTAAATTCATTAATCTGCGGGTAGAAAAATCTATGCTTACATTCTCTTTTTGCAGGGGTATCTCTTGAAAATCCTTCTTCCTTATCTGTGCCCTTGCCAAAAGCAGATTTAAAAAGGCATCCTTAATCTCTAAGTCTAATTCCTCTTGAAGCTGTCTAAGCTCTTTTATTAAACCTAAAAAAAGGCGTATCAACTCATCGAGTTTATTCTTTAAAAGCTTATGACCTCTGCTTGCTAAGATAATACGCCTTTTTAACTTTAGAAGTTCCATTCGATTGGGGTTAACCTTAAGCCTCATTTATCTGTCAGCCTCTTTTAAATATTTCTTAATAAATTCCTCAGATATCCTCTTTAATTCCCTCCGGGGAATCATCCTTAATAAATTCCAGCCAATATCTAATGTCTGCTGGATGGAACGCTCTTCATTCTCTGCTTGATTAACAAACTCCTGTTCAAATCTCTCCGAGAACTCTAAATAGATTCTATCTAAGTCCGATAGCGCTGCCTCACCCAAGATTATCGCCAGCTCCCTTGCCTCCTTTCCCTTGGCATAACAGGCATAGAGTTGGTTCAATAAATCCGCATGATCCTGTCTTGTCTTTCCTATCCCGATTCCTTTATCCTTAAGTCGGGATAATGAAGGCAGAACATCGATGGGCGGGTATATCCCTTTTCGGTGCAACTCCCTGCTTACCATAATCTGGCCTTCAGTAATATAACCAGTTAAATCTGGGATAGGATGGGTCTTGTCATCCTCCGGCATACTCAATACAGGGATTAAGGTAATCGAGCCTGCCTTTCCCTTTATTCTTCCTGCCCTTTCGTAGATAGTGGCTAAATCCGTATACATATACCCAGGATAACCCCTTCTTCCAGGAATCTCCTTACGTGCACTGGAGACCTCTCTTAGGGATTCACAGTATAAACTCATATCAATAAGGATTACTAAGACATGCATCTCCAGGTTAAAGGCAAGATACTCTGCACAGGTCAAAGCTAAACGGGGAATAGATATGCGTTCAATTGCTGGCTCATCAGCAAGATTTATAAAGGCAACTAACTTTTCAATTGCTCCTGTACGATTAAAATCCGAGATAAAGAAATCCGCCTCTTCAAAGGTAATCCCCATTGCTCCCAGAACCACTGCAAAACCCTCCTGACTTCCCAAAACCCTTGCCTGACGCACAATCTGGGCAGTAATCCTTGCGTGGGGAAGGCCTGCTCCTGAAAATAAAGGAAGCTTCTGGCCCCTTACTAAGGGATTCATCCCATCTATCGCCGATATTCCTGTCTGGATAAACTCGCAAGGGTAATCCCTTGCCTGGGGATTTATAGGAAAACCGTGGATATCCAATCTTAACTCAGGAATAATCTGCGGGCCTCCATCTCGTGGATTTCCTTGGCCATCAAAGACCCTACCAATAATCTCCCTTGAGAGACCTAGGGTCTGGGTTCTGCCTAAGAATCTTACCTTAGAAGCAGGGATATCTAAACCACTGGTACCCTCATAGATCTGTACTAACGCCTTATCCTTATCTACCTCTAATACACTGCCTCGGCGAATCCGACCGTCTAAGAACTCTACCTCCACCAGCTCTGCGTACTTTACCTCCGAGACCTTCTCTACAATTACCAAAGGACCTGAAATATGAGAAATTGTCAGATACTCTCTCATAAAAGTTTTTCTAATTCCTCCTCTAAGTCTTTAAACTCCTCAAGCCTATCCTCCGGGATGTATTTTAAGCGAAAGATCTTCTCTCTTATGGGAAGCTCTAAGACCTCTTTTAAGGAGAAGCCCTTATCTAAAAGCTGACTTGCTACTTTATGAAGCATCAAGAGGCTTTTAAGCATAAGATACTGCTTTCTTAAAGAGCTGTAGGTATCGATAGGATGAAAGGCATTCTGATGTAAAAAATCCTCCCGTATTGACTTGGCGGTCTCAAGAAGAAGGCGCTCCTGCAGGGATAAGGATTCTATCCCTACTAAACGGGCAATCTCTAATAATTCTGCCTCCTCTTCAAGAATCCGCATTAGCTCTTTTTTCAAACTTAAAAACTCTTCTGAGATATGCTTTTTTATAAATTCCTTAAGATTCTGGTGATAAAGAGAGTAACTTAACAACCAGTTTATTGCGGGAAAATGCCTTGCTGAGGCTAAACGATCATCTAAACTCCAGAAGACCTTGACTACCCTTAAGGTTGCTTGCACTACCGGGCAGGAAAGATCTCCACCTGGTGGAGAGACCGCACCCATTACGGTTAAAGAACCTAAACGCTTTTCTTTACCTAAGCAGACTACCTTGCCTGCCCGCTCGTAGAACTGGGCAATCCTTGTTGAAAGATAAGCAGGGTAACCCTCTTCTCCCGGCATCTCCTGGAGTCTTCCGGAAATCTCCCTTAAAGCCTCTGCCCAGCGGGAGGTGGAATCAGCCATTAAAGCAACCGCGTAACCCATATCCCGAAAGTATTCTGCAATTGTAATGGCAGTATAGACCGAGGCCTCTCTTGCGGCTACTGGCATGTTAGAGGTATTGGCAATCACTACCGTGCGTTCCAGAAGAGGTCGGCCAGTTGAAGGATCCTTTAATTCAGGTAGGGTTAGCAAAAGATCCGCTACCTCATTTCCCCTTTCTCCGCAAGCACAATAAACAATAATATCCGCATTAGACCACTTGGCTACCTCATGCAGGAATACAGTCTTACCTGAACCAAACGGACCAGGGATGCATCCACTGCCTCCTTTGGCAATCGGAAATAAGGTGTCAATTACCCTCTGACCAGTAACCAACGGCTCATTAGGAGATAATCTTTCCTTTACCGGTCTTCCTTTTCTTACCGGCCACTTCCTCGACATGTTTATCTCTAAGACCTTTCCTTCTGATTCTATCTTAGCCACTGTATCATCTATTTTAAATTCTCCTTCATAAATCTCTAAGACCCTTCCTTTAATCCCAAGGGGAACTAAGACCCGGTGAGTAACCAAAGCAGTCTCCTCCACCTCCCCTAAGATATCTCCTTCCTCCACTAACTCATTCCTACTTACCTTAGGCTTAAAATACCAGGTCTTCTGCCTATCTAAGGCAGGTAGATTTATTCCTTTAACCACAAAGTCTCCATATTTAAGACGCAAGATATCCAATGGTCTTTGTATTCCATCGTAGACGGAGCCAATTAAACCCGGGCCTAATTCACAAGATAAAGGCTCTCCAGTCAAATATACCGGATCATTCGGACCGATACCCGCGGTCTCCTCATAGACCTGGATGGAGGCAAGATCCCTTTTTAATTCTATAATCTCTCCGATCAGCCTATCTTGGGAGACCCTTACCATATCATACATCTTTGCTCCCAGGCAACCCTCAGCTACTACCAATGGACCAGCAACCTTAATTATCCTTGCCTCTTTCATCTTTTAATATCTCCTGTGCCCCTGTGGCCCTAAGGATTATTTTTTTTAAAAGCTCCTTTCCTAAACCTTGGGAGCTAAAATGAGTAGGAAAAGGAAGGATAATGGGAAAGGGCTTTTCCTGAACCTTTAAATATAATGCCTCCAACTTAAAAAAGTAATCCTCTTGGACAAAACATAAAGCATAACCTTCAGATAATATCTTCTCGGAGATCTCCTGGCTTCTTTCATCCTTAAAAACCAAGGTATCAAAACCTAAACTCCTTAAACCGGAAATCAAATCCTCATCTCCTAAAAAAACAATCTTAGACATAGGTTTGATTTAATCGGATGACCACCTTTTCCTTAGGTAGATTATTTAACTTAGCAAAGATTACCCATCTTAACAGATTGATCTCATTTCTTTTAGCCAAATAATAACCCAGAAGGGGCTCTGGACCCAGACAGATATACTTTGCCTTCTTTATCTTCTCTATTAAGAACTCATCCATAAGCATCTCCAGTTTTAAAAAAGAGCCCTCCTTATTAAAATAATCATATGCCTCCTTAACTAACCTTGCATATGCGCTAGACCTAAATGACTCTAAGAATACCTCCCAGGGTTTTAGATACATATCTAAGAAAAAATCCTTCTTAATATAACCGAGGCTAAAAAGCAAATTGACCAACTCTTCTTTTTGCTTCTTTAGATTCTTAAATCTAAAAAATATCTTTATATTTAAAAGATCAAAGAGGCTTTTAAGATAATCGATCAGAAAATCTAAATTAAATGCCTCTGCCTTTTTTAGGAGTTGGCTTAGATTATTTAAAACTAAATCCTGGATTAAATCCTTTTCCCTTAGAAGCTCCTGAATTAAAAGATAGACCTGGCTTAGCTTAGAATCTAAGATTAAATCTAAATCCGTAGAATCCTTTATTTCTAATAGCTCGGCGGAATAATCTGAATTCTCTACAATATACTTTAACGCTCCCTTTAAATCTAAATCCAAGATTTTTAAAAAATCCTTCTTAGTCAAAAGCCTTGTCTCCATCACCCGAATCTTTCCTACTGCAAAGGCATAACCTAATCTATTTATCCCTGCCATAAGAGCTTTGCCACCTCGGGTTCTAACCTTAATTTAACTTCAGCTAAAAATCTATCCTTTTCTAACTCCTGCTCTATCTCCTTATCCAAAGTAATTATTCTTTTCTTGGGAACCCTCTGTATAAGCCTATCCTTGACCTTTTCAAATACCTCATCAAGAAGCTTGCGTTTAAAGGCAAGGATCTCTTTCTGCGCCTCCAGTTTCTCTTTAATCGTTAATCTTTCTAATTCCTGTTTTGCTTCAGTCTCCGCCTCTAAAAGGATCTGGTCAAATAAAGCCTTCGCCTTTTCTTTTGCCTCTTTAATTATCCTTTCCCTTTCCTTCTCTGCCTGATCAAGAATGGTATTTCTTTTTTCTTGGATATCTTGCGCAATGCGTTTTAGGATATCTTCCAAGCCCATTCTTATAGCTTTACGCCGTTTAATAAGAATATAGAAATAACTAAGCCCAAGACCGCATAGGTCTCAACGAGGGCAGCGTAGATTAATGCCCGCATACTCGCTTCAGGGTGCTTTGCAGCTACCGCAATCCCGGCGGTACAGACCTTTCCCTGATGGATTGCTGAGACCAAACCCAAGATGGCGATAGGTAAACAGGAACCAAATATCTGCCATCCCTGCAATACAGCAGGATAGATTAGGTTTTGCGTTAAAAACCCTAATTTTATAATTACCAGAAAGCCGGTCAAAAACCCGTATATCCCTTGTGTTCCAGGTAAGGCAACTAATAGAAGCATATTCCCAAATCTTTCCGGATTCTCCGATAAGACCCCATTCGCTGCCTGACCGGCTAAACCCACTCCAATTGAGGAACCAATCCCACATAAGAATACCGCCATGGCTATACCACCGATGGCAATCACTAATCCCAAAAGCGTCATCTTAACCTCCTTTTAATCTAACAAATTCAAATTCTTTCTTAAATGGCTTAAAAACCTCCTGTTGGCCCTCAAAGAACTTGGTAAAGAACTCTAAATATTGAAGTCTACAGGTATGCACATAGGCACCCAATAGATTTATGGCGAGATTTAGAAGATGCACAAGTATAAAACCCGGAATCAAAACCGCCCTTAAGAAAAAAGGTAACATAAAATAAATCTCGTTGATTGCGGTAGCCAATAAAGAGGTGGTTAAACCCAAGGCAAAGATACGACAAAAAGAGAGCGTATCTGCTAAGAAATTACCCGCTATTATACCATAAAGACCATAGATTATCCAGAAAAGCCTTAAGGCAAAGCCTTTCTGGGTCTTAAATTGATAAAGACTGATTAAAAATGCCCCTAAACCAAGCCAAGCCAAAACGATCCAGAGCAATCCTTTAGATATAAACCCAAACATAATTAATAACCCTAAGGGTAAGGCAAGTTGAATAAGTATAGAAGGTAATTCCCTAAAAAGAGCCTCAAAATAGATCCCTTCTTTTAATTCCTTAATGAATCTTAAAAAAAGACCAAACAGAATCTGCAAAAACCCAAATCCCAAAGATAAAAATAAAAAATTTAAAGGCTGTTTCAAGGGATCAAATATGATAACCTTATCCTTTATGGATTTTACCCACATGTTCTTATCTAAAAGATTACCAAACCAACTACCAAAGATTGCTCCCGTAAATACAGTAAATAATCCGCAGATAAGAAATAACTGGAGTAATTTCTTTATCGTCGTACTTCCATGCCATCTTTTTAAACCAAGATATGCACCCAAAGCCAAAATTATTCCGTAGCCTGCATCAGTAAGGCATAGCCCTAAGCTAAGGATAAAGAATATGGTTAGATAGGCAGTGGGGTCAATCCAACCATAACGCGGTACCCCGAATACCTCGGTAACCACCTCAAAAGGCCTGAATAATCTCTTATTCTCAAGGGCTACAGGTACAACCTCATAAATAGAAGGGTCATTAATAAAGAGCATAGAATCCTTAAAGTTAAAATCCAGGGCTTTTTTAAGAGAAGGAATATTTTTCTCCTGAATCCAGCCGGTGACAATGAAGGTGGTCTTAGTCACCTTAAGGTTTTCCTGGATCTGTTGTCTTTGTCTTAGATTTAAAAGGTAATCATAGGTGGCCATAAGTTTTGGGGTGGCTTTAGCCAAAGTAACCAGCTCATTTTTCAAGGTAATGAATCTTTCCTCTATAATCAGCATCTCCTCCTGGATCTCTTTTAGGATATCCCTAACCTTTACCTTTCTATATGGCAAGGAAATAAAAACAAAATTAAATCTCTCCAGTAAAGAAAAGAGCTTTTCCTTTTCCTCAATAAGACAAACAATTAAAATATAGCGATTAGACCTATCTTCGCAGGCCTCTTTTACATAGAGTTTAAAACTGCCTATCTCATTTAAGAACTTGGCATATCTTTTCCTCGGAAGATAACCCAAGATGGTCTCAGTATATCTTGTAGGTAAAAGCTGGCCTAACTCTAAATCTAAACAACCCCATACCGCAAGCGCCTCTTTTTCCTTTAAAAGGGCTTGCTTACGATTCTCTAAATCCCTAAACTCCTCTTTTATCTTCTTAATCTGACTGATAAATCCTTTAAAGTCAAACCCCCTGACTAAAAGATTAAATTCTTCTTCAGTTAAAAAGAGCTCTGTTTTAAATTCAATATAGGGCTTAAGAAAATCCAGTATCTCCTTGATACTTTTCAGATCTTCCTTAAGATAGCTTGTATCTACAAGGATATTTTCTAAAAAATCAGGTTCTTTAGTAGAGATAATCTGAACCGTTCCTTGATTCTGTAAAAAACTTAAGAGCCTTTCTTTATTCTCTTGATAAGAAAGTATCCTTACCTTTTTAATCCTTGCGATGGCCATCTTCCAGAAACTTATCTAAATTTTCTATAATAAAATCTAATGCCTTATTAAAATTGTTCTCAAATGCCTCTTTAAGCCTCTGTTTCTTAAGTTCAGTATCCTTTTTTATCTCAATTAACCTCTGCTGTGCTTCTTTAAGTATCTTTTCCTTAACTAAAGAGACTTGCTTTATTGCTTCCTGCTGCGTTTCCGCGATCATCCTCTTTGCCTCTTCAGAAGCCTTCTGAAGAAGTTTTTTCTTCTCTTTCTCTGCTTCCTCAAGCAATCTCTGTCCTTCGGATTCCTTTTCTCTTATTGCCTTAATTACCTCTTCGGGATTCATCGATCTCTTTTAAAATAATCTTAGTTATCTTTAAAGGATCCTCTGCCTCTAATATTGGTCTACCCACTACTAAATAATCTACTCCTGCTAAGACTGCCTCGCTAGGGGTGGCGATTCTTTGTTGATCACCCTTAGAAAACCCCTGAGGTCTTATCCCCGGGCTAACAATTAAAAAATCCCTTCCTAAATATCTGCGGAATAAACCTGCCTCTTTTGCAGAACAGATGATTCCATCTAACCCTACCCTCTTTACCAAATCAGAATTCTGTTTGATGCTAAAGGCCTTTTTTTGTGAGGTTAAAGTGGTAACCCCTAAAACAAGTGGCTTTTTAAGTGAAAATCTTTCTTCCCCCTGTCTGACTGCCTCCACTGCAGATCTTAACACCTCTAAGCCAGCCTGGAGGTGTATGCTAAACATATCCACACCCAACCTTACTACCTGTCGACAGGCTCCTGCGATTGTATGAGGGATATCAAAGAATTTTAGATCTAAGAAAACCTTAGCTGATTTTTTTTTAATATATCTTATAACCTTATCTCCGCAGGCAAGCAAAAGGACCGGTCCTACCTTAAAGACCCTTATCTGAGGATAAAGTCTATCAATAAAGCTCTTTGCTTTTTTAAAATTATCTACATCTAAAGCTAAGATTAATTCCGGCTTCATCCCTGAAGAGCCCCAATTAACTCTTTAATATCCTTCATCTTGTTTTCTTTAAGATAACCTCTGATGCCTTCGATAATCTCTGAGATTACTCCGGGATTGATAAAGTTGGCGGTTCCAATTGCAATTGCGGTTGCTCCGGCTAAAAAGAATTCTATTGCCGAAGGCATATCTATTATACCACCCATACCAATAATGGGAATCTTTACTTTTTGATATACCTGCCAGACCATCCTTATTGCAATCGGTCTTATCGCCGGACCGCTTAATCCTGCGGTGATCAAACTTAGCCTCGGTCTTCGATTCTTAATATCGATACTCATTCCCGTTAAGGTATTAATTAAGGCAACCGCATCGGTACCTGCCCTTTTTGCTGCTTGGGCGATCTCGGTAATATCGGTAACATTGGGAGAAAGTTTAGTAATTAAGGGTTTATGCGTAACCCGGCGCAGCCTTTTTATTATTTTATAGGTTAAAACCGGATCCTGGGAGACTAATCTTTGATGTGGAGCTTTAGTTTTTATATTTGGGCAGGAGATATTTAATTCAAGCGCAGAGACCTCTTTTAAGGAATTTAGATGCCTTGCCAAAAGGATTAACTCTTCAGGTGCCTCTAAATAACCGATACTTACAACGATGGGGATACCGATCTTTTTTAAAAGAGGTAGCTTTTCTTTAATAAAATTATCAATCCCGGGGTTTTCTAAGCCAATACAGTTAAGCATACCCGCGGGTGTCTCACAGGTGCGCGGAGGGGGATTTCCGCGATGGGGCTTTAAGGTGATCGTCTTGGTAATCAAAGCCCCTAATCTTTTAAGCTCTAAAAAATCCTTAAATTCCTCCGCCCAGCCAAAAGTTCCCGAGGCGTTCATTACCGGATTATTTAGTTTTAAATCACCTATCTTAATCTTTAAACTAACCATTATTTAGTAAAAATCATCCTTATCGCAATAAAAGCCAGATATATCCCAAATAACCTTTTTAAAACTGGTTCAGTTATATTTTGGATAAGATGGGCTCCGAGTAATCCTCCGAACAAAAAACCTAAACAGATAAATACCGCCATATCCAACCTTACATTTCCACTATAATAATATCTTAAAGCAGCCAGAAGCCCAATGGGAGGAACCATAATGGCTAATGTCGTTCCCTGTGCCTGATGTTGAGTAAGCCCAAACAAAAATACCAACGCAGGGATCAGGATCGTTCCTCCTCCTATACCAAAGACTCCACTAAATATCCCGGCAACCAAACCTAAAATTACATATAAAATTTGTGTCATCTTCTCCTCCTTAAAAACTGGGTTCAATACATAATATCTTATATTTTCTAAAATCCTTTAAACCGCCTTGGATGAAGCTTAGGTTGGTAAGGTATTTCATCTTAAACCAAGTAAAGAATCTATTCCTTGGCTCCATTCCAAAATTCCACTTTACAAATTGGAACAAAAAATATAAGGTCAAAAATAACATAAGCAAGGTAAAGATCTTAAAACCACCCGTAATTAACATAAGTAGAAGACCTACTAAGGTTAAAAAACCAAAAAGATGCATGAGATGAAAATCACCAATATAAACAAAACCTCTTATCGGTAAAGGCAGGATAAAGCTGGGATGGGAAGGCTTTCCCTTTAAAAACTGCAGGATTATCTCAAGGCCACCTTTTTTTATATATTTGTGGATTAAAGGAAGGTGTGCCTGACCATAGGTTACCCAGACCTTCCTTAAGGACTTTAAATCAGCGCGGTGCATATGATCGACCTTGGCTTTCGGGGCAAAATAGAATTTATAACCCGCCCTCCTGGTTTCATAACTTAAATTCATATCCTCTCCTGTAGGGAGATCCCAAAATCTTAAACCTAATTTATCAAGCACCGCCTTTCGATAGGCAACATTACAGGTGCCAAAGAAATATCCCCGGTGACCGCCGATATCCGCAGGCTTAGGTTCTTTAGGGAATTCAGGAAAATAGCCTTCCTTAATCCATCCATAGCGGGGAGCAACCATATTAAATCGAAAGTGCTGACACCAGGCTTCCACCAGATTCTCCGGATCAACCCTTAAGGTAAAGACCTCTCCTCCTACTGCCACAATCTCTTGGTCGCGGGCAAAATGCTTAAGCATCTCATTTATCCAATCTGGGCAAGGCGCACAATCCGCATCCGTAAAAAACAAAAACTCACCTTTAGCGATCTCCAGGGCTTTATTCCGTGCATAACCCGGAGAGGGACAATTGGGGATCTCCACTAATTTAATAAAAGGATATTTCTTCTGCCAGTCCTTTATAATCTGAACCGTCTTATCCATTGAGCCGCCATCGGCAATCACCCATTCCCAACGATCGTGGGGGTAATCTACTTTTAAAAGATATTCAAAACTCTTTTCAATGGTGCGCTCAAAATTCTTTACCGGGATAATAATTGAGACAAAAGGAAAGGCAGACATCTTAACCTCCTCTTATTATAGGTTATTCCAAACTATCTCATCTATATTAAAGACCGGCCCATCCTTACAGACCCTTTTATAGCCATCCCTGGTGTTGACTACACAACCAAAACAGGCACCAATCCCACAGGCCATATGCTCTTCTAAAGATACCTGAGCAGAAACCCGATATCTTTTAGAGATAAGGTTGATTTCTTCTAACATCCGCCTTGGCCCACAGGCATAGATAATCGCCTCCTTAGGAAAGGATCCCTTCTTTAAAACCTTAATTAATAAATCAGTAACCTTGCCTTTAAACCCTCTTGAACCATCCTCAGTAGAAACCTTAACCTTACAGCCGATCCGCCTAAAATCTTCTTCCGCAAGAATCTCATCCTTTTTCTTTGCCCCAATTAGTACTATACTTAAAAAACCTAAATGCTTAAGATACTCTCCAAGAAATAAAAGAGGTGCTATACCTATTCCTCCTCCTACTAAAATAGGAACCCAAGCTGAAGAATCAAAAATCCAAAACCCCTTCCCTAAAGGTCCAATTATATCTAAATAATCTCCCTGGTCTTTCTTTGAAAGGAGTTCGGTTGCTTTACCTACTATCTTAAAGATTATCTCTAAATAAGCATCCTTTATCCGATGGATACTAAAGGGTCTTCTTAATAAAGGCTCATAATCTTGGCAGACCTTAATATTTATAAATTGTCCTGGTCTGGCTAGCTGAGTGATTCCTTCCGCAGAAAGTAGTAGCTTATGGTATCCTAGCGTAAGCCTTAGGCTCTCAATTATCCTTGCTTTTATCTGCTTAGCCATTTTTTAAGATTATCTTTGGCATTTAGGGCAAAAGTAGGTTCCCCTTCCTGCCAGGTTAATCCTTTTTATCGGACTCTTACAAACCAAACACGGCTTTCCTTCGCGTGCATATACCCTATGGTATCTTTCATAATCTCCGGGTTGCCCGGATAACTGCACGTATTGATCTACTGAGGAACCTTTATATTTGATTGCCTCGGAGAGCACCTCCTTTATCTGATTAAATAATAACTCTATTTCCTTATCGGATAAGGTATTAGCTAATCTTTCTGGATGTATACGGGCCCTAAAGAGTGCCTCCGCAGCATAGAGATTTCCTATACCGGAAATAAATTTCTGATCCATTAAAAGAATTTTTATCTTTGTCTTTTTGCCTTCTAATCTTTTTTTAAATTCCTCTAAAGTTAAAGCAAAAATCTCCGGTCCTAATTCCTTAATAAATTTTAACTGGCACCAATCATCAACTAATCTTAATTCACCTAAAAGCCGCTGGTCTCTAAAATCTAAGAATTTTCCATCGGACAATTTAAAACTTACCCGTGCGAATTTAGGTTGACCGGGATAAATAAGTTGTCCGGTTAATTTCAAATGAATACACAGAGATTTTAAATTGGATAACTGAAGAATTAGAAGTTTACCCTTTCTTAAAATCCTTTTAATTAAAGCACCCTTTATCCCTTTAATAAAATCTTCCTTCTTAGGTTCCTTAATCACCTTTGGGTTATTGACAACTATCTCAGTAATCTTTTTATTTAAAACAGCACTTTCTAATTCCCTTTTTATTGTCTCAACCTCGGGTAACTCGGGCATCTTTAAACCTCCTTGATTATCTTTACCCAGACCTGTCGGGTTCTCGGACCATCGCCCTCACAGAAAAATATCCCCTGCCAGGTACCTAAGGCTAATCGACCGTCTTCAATAAAAATTGTTAACGAAGAGCCGAGGAGAGAAGATTTTATATGGCTGTCTGCATTGCCTTCAGTATGGGAATAGCCAGCATTCTCCGGCGCTAATTTATTTAAGGTATTTATAATATCTCTTCTTACCGAGGGATCAGCATTCTCATTAATAGTTAAGCCGGCAGTGGTATGGGGACAGAAAAGCACACAGACCCCTTCTTTAATCCCTGTCCTTGCCACTATCCTCTGCACCTCATCGGTAATCTCAACCAAATCTATCCTCCTTAAGGTCCTTATATTGATCTTTTCCATCCTTAACCCTTCAGACTTTTTTAATCTGTTGGTGGTAGTTCTGTAATGGTTTTACCCCCAGGTCCTTTTTTAGCATCACCTCAATTCCATTTACTGTTGCCTGAGCACCTGAGATAGTAGTAGTATAAGGGATATTATATAAAATTACCTGGGAGCGAATCTTTACCTCATCCTGACGTGGAATCCTTCCTGAGGGGGTATTAATCACCAAATGGATCTTGCCATCCTTCATTAAATCTAAGACATTAGGCCTTCCTTCAGCAATCTTAGGCAGAACCTTAACCGGGATATTATTCTTCTTTAAAACCGAGGCGGTTCCTGAGGTAGCGTAGAGATTAAAACCCAAGTCCTTAAGCTTCTTAGCAAGAAAGATAATCGCACGTTTATCCTTGTCCCTTACCGAGATAAAAACATTACCTTTTTTAGGTAGGTGTTGTCCTGCCGCCAGCTGAGCCTTAATATAAGCCCGGCTGAAATCCCCATCTATACCCATAACCTCACCGGTGGACTTCATCTCCGGGCCTAAGATCATATCTACACCAGGAAAGCGATTAAAGGGAAAAACGGATTCCTTTACCGCGGTGTATTTAGGTATGACCTCCTGGGTAAAACCTAAGTCCTTTAATTTCTTACCTAACATCACCTTAGTGGCTAACTTTGCCAAAGGCACACCAATTGCCTTAGAAACAAACGGTATTGTTCTGGAGGCACGTGGGTTTACCTCTAAAACATAAACCTTATCCTCTTTGACCGCATATTGCACATTCATCAGACCAACCACATTTAATTCCCTTGCCATCTTATAAGTAGCCTGACGGATCTCATTTAAAATCTTCTCCGATAAACTAAAGGCAGGCAGGGCCATGGCAGAATCCCCAGAATGAATCCCTGCCTCCTCAATATGCTCCATAATCCCACCAATCACAAAGGTTGAGCCATCACCAATCATATCTACATCCACCTCAATGGCATCCTCTAGGAATTTATCAATTAAGACCGGATGCTCTCCCGAAACCTCGGCTGCCTTCTTAATAAATCTTTCTAAATTCTCCTCATCATAAACAATCTCCATTGCTCTACCCCCTAAGACATAGGAAGGTCTCACCAATACCGGATAGCCGATCTTCTTGGCTACCTGCTTTGCCTTTTCAAAGGTAAAAGCAGTCCCATTTTCTGGTTGCATAAGACCCAGCCTTTCCAGCATCTGCTTGAAACGTTTACGGTCCTCCGCAATGTCAATATTTTCTGCGCTTGTTCCTAACAGATTTATCCCTGCATTCCTTAAGGGAACTGCTAAGTTTAAAGGGGTCTGTCCCCCAAATTGCACAATCACTCCCATTGGCTTTTCTAATTCTATCACATTTAAGATATCCTCTAAGGTTAAGGGCTCAAAATAGAGTCGATCGGAGGTATCATAGTCAGTAGAGACGGTCTCTGGATTACAGTTAATCATAATGCTGTCGATCCCTTCTTCCTTTAAGGCGTAAGCAGCATGACAACAGCAGTAATCAAATTCGATCCCCTGGCCAATGCGATTCGGCCCTCCGCCTAAGATCACTACCTTTTTATTTTTATAGGTAACCTCTGCCATCGGTAATACGCTCTTGATAATCTACAATCGCGGTATTAAAGATAACCTCACCCACTGCCGGTCTTACTTTCTGCCTTGCCAAAGAAGTTGGTTCTGTCTTCTAAGGAGAAGCATTGCCTTCATTGCCTGCTCCTTTTAAAAGTCTCCCTACCATCTTTATTACCTCATCAATAGTCTCTACCTTAACCACCCCTTTTATATCCCAGGACCTTAAGCTGATTACCGGGATGCCAAATTGTAAACAATAAGCCATCTCAGACAGCGTTCCATATTCTCCGGGTAGTGCCACCACTACATCCGCAGTCTTTACTACCAGGACATTGCGGGCTAAACCTAAACCTGAAGGGATAACAATATCTACATAAGGATTAGCATCATTTTTATCATAACCTGGTATAATTCCTATAGTTATACCTCCTTCCTCCTTGAATCCTTTACAAACCGCCACCATCACCCCTTTTAAACCGCCGCAAACAAGATAATTAACCACTTTAGCAAGTCTTTTGCCTAATTTTTGGGCTAATTCCTCCACTTCTTTCGAACAACTACGCCCGCCAATAATACCTATAATCTTTTCTCGCATTATTCTTCATAAACAAAATTCAAATAGGTAGTCTTGCCTCTTTCCACTTTTATACTCTTCGGAGGAAAGACTATCTCCTTTTCTTTAAATCTCACCCTTGCCCTAATTGTATACTCTTTGGGTTTTAAATGGGAAAAGGTAAATGTGGCAATCTTACATTCTCCCACTCCAGCCCTCTCTTCATTACAAATATAAGTACAAGGACCAAAATCAACTCTACAGGCTTCACCTTCAGTTATAGAAAGAGGCTCTCCTTTAGAATCAACAATTTTTCCCAGGATACTCCCTCCAGGCTGAAGAATAATATTTAAGTTTTTAATCTCGCCTTTATTTATTTCTATTCTTTGCCAAGGAGATGACAGAAGATTTGGATGAGTCGGCTCTGCCCAAATAATATGCCTTCCTGATTCCAACCAAGCTAAAACAAAATTACCTTGAGAATCTGTATAAGTAGAATCCTCCATCCGACATCTAAAATAATCATAACTAGCACAATCTCCGGTATCTCTGTAAGCAGAAAGCATAACCTTAGAAACAGGATTACCCTCAGAATCAGTGACCCTTCCTTCTAAAATCCCAGTAGCATATTGGGAGATATCTACAGAGAGTAAAAGATTTCCCTTTGAGTCATAAATAGAGATTGTTTTCCCATTATACCAATAAGGAAGGGTTAAAGGAAAATCAACATTATCTATAAAAGTAGGACCTTTGTATCCTATTTCAGCAAATTTTATCCTTGAATCCCCAAATCCATATTCGGCTAATAATCTTTCATCTAAAGAAAAAACCCTTACCTTAAAAGGGTATTCACCAGGGTAAGAGTTTGAAGGAGGACTGTCAAGAAGCTTTAACTCTAAAAGAGTCAATTTATCTTTATAAATATTTAATTTCATATATATTGACTTTTCCATTAATCTCTCAACAACCCTTCTCCATAATTTAAGTTTCTCATCAATAGGTACTTTTATAGGAGCACGGATAAGGACCAATTTCTTAATCAAGCCTTCTTTTAAAACAGTTAGAGAAACTTTGCTATTCGGTTCTCCTCTTAACATTGCCATTGCCATTTGTATATTCATCCCTCGGGTGACTACTCCATCTATCTCTAAAATAATATCTCCTGCCTCCAAGCCTGCCTCATAAGCCGGGCTATCTTTAAAAACCCTAACTATTCCTATCCCTTTATCTTTCATCTCAATCTCTATTCCAATTCCTGCAAACTCCTCAAATTCTTCAATGTCCTTAATCTCATCTTGGGATCTTAGAGATTGATTAAAGGGAAAGAGGATAAGAATAAAAATTAAGAAGATAAAGAACTTTCTTTTCATAAACAATTCAACCTAACCGTATTTAACGCGTTGGCTTGTAATGAATTTTGTCTTTGTGGTCATATTTTTAGCTTTTAAATAGTATTCTTCACGAAATCAAGAATTTTTTCTGCTATCTGAAGAGCTTCTTTTGCTTCTTTTTCCCTGCCGGTCGATACTCTAATGGATATCTGGAAGTGAGATAATATTGACTTAAAATGTCGGTCTCTTTTAAAAAATCAAGAAATCTTTTATCTATTTTAGCACAAAGTTTAGCCAACTCAGTCAAATCATGAATTTTGGGAAATCTTCGTTTATGATAAACAAGAAATCCTTTGAAATATTTTTCCACTGCTTGCTGACACTGAAAACAAATTTGAGGATAAAAAGCATCTAATTCTTCAAATCCAGCCTTGGCAAAACCAAACTCATTATCACCAATTTCAAACCATTCTTGAGCTAATCTTTTATGATTTCTTCTCATATAAAATTTTGCCTTTTTTGATAATATCTTCAATAAAAAAATCACCCAACTTTAATCTTTTGTTAATCTCTTTTGGAGTCATCACTAAAATATCAAAAGCTTTATCTAAATGGTGAAGATAAGCTCTTACTTCAGGAATTCTTCTGTAGTGATCCTTTTTAGTACTTTTAATCACCAAAAGATCGATCTCGCTGTCTTTAGCTGGTTTACCTCGGGCATAACTTCCAAAAAGAATAATCTTTTCTGGATGATAAAATTTTAAACTTTCAACAATTTGTTTAAAGAGATGCATAGCGATGTTTTCTTTTTAGGTAAAATGCGCCTGGCAGGAGTCGAACCTGCACATATGGCTCCGGAGGCCATTGCGCTATCCGTTGCGCTACAGGCGCAATTATTTTATCCCTCCTAAAAAATTTCTTATAAAATCTTCAGAAACCCCTTTCTTATTAAGTATACTAACTCTCATCTGCCTTCTATTTCTCCTATCCACTAAGAAAATGTCTACAATTTCTCCTCTTTCTTACTTTTTATAATAAAGATATTAAAAGGGGGTTTTTAACTCATAAATCTTTACAACATCGGTATTATACAATCCTTTTGATATCAAAGGAATTACTCCTAAATGACTACAAAGAATAAATCTTAAAAAACGGTAATCATCATTTATACCCAGAAGGTAGAAAATACTCCTTTCTCTACTAACTATACCTTCAAAAAATCCTCCCGAAATAAGAATAACTACATTCTTATCTTCTGAAATAAAACCAAGACGTGATTCGGTCTCTTTTAAAATTATCTCTGAGGGTAATAAAAAAGAAATTTTATTAAAAGAATAGTGATTAGCTCCTTTCCAAAAAGGAGAATTGATCTTCCAATCCACTTTTTCAGGAAATATCTTTAATTGAGGGTATTTTCGATATAATGAAAAAGTAAAATAACCCAAAATTAGAATTGAAATAAGAGCGTAAATGGTAGTTATTTTTTTGAAAGAACGTTTTTTAATTATAACGGGAGAGAATCTTTTATTTAATTCTTCGATTAAATATTCCTTTTCCTTTTTATCCCCTGTAGAGAGAAGAATGAGTCCTTTTCTTATCCTTCTTTTTAAATACAAATTCACAATTAAAGAATGTTCACTCTCCACTATAATTACACTTTTTACTTCCTGATAAGGAACCCTTTTACCTCTACGCAGAATTATTCTCTTATTCTCATCATCTAAGGAAAAACCAGTTAAGACAGGAAAAAGACTAATAAAACGAAAAATAGGTATCCAAAATATTGTTCCCATTGCTTCCAAAATAAAAGGAATCCAAAAATAATATTCTCCAAATAGGAATACAGCTGTCAAAAAAGCTCCAAAAGAAATCTCTGACATAATCATACTCTTGATCTTGAAAGTAGTAGGCTCTCCTTTAAAAGATACCTCTTCTAATTTAAATAGCTTAAACATATCAGTTGTTATCTTATAGTAAAAATTCCCTTAATTTTAGAAAGGATAAAATCTTTATCATTAACCTTAAACTGTGAAATAGAAAATCTCTTAAAACTCTTCACACCTTTCTTGGCTAAAATACTTTGCATATAATTTAAACAGCTTTCCACTCCTCTACCTGAATGATAAGTAACAAACAGAATTACATCCTTATTCTCTAAGCCAGAACATCTATCCAAATAAGTATTCATTGCTGGTGCAGGTGAAAATGCCCAAACCGGGGTACCCAAAATAACAATATCAAACTCAGAAGGTGATAGTTTTATCTCCATCTTCTCTAAGGTATCTTTAGTCTTAGGGATAGTCACTTCCTCGAAAATATCGGGTTTTTGTTTAAAAAAGGCGCTAAGACATTTACCTAAGAAACTCCTGCTTTCCTGTTTTGGCCGGAGTCTTACTATATTAACCGCATCAGCCTTATCTACGAGATACTCAGCAATAAACTCTGTAACCTTTTTTGTATTACCTGTAAATGAATAATAAACAATTAAAACCCTCATTACCTCTTCTTTCCTAAAATAGGCTTAATTGTTGCTCCGGTTTTTGCTGTCTGTCTTCATCAGTAAATATAGAAATTATACCATACTCGCCGTCAAAACCTGGTTTTATATTTATTTTCCCTTGCCGCATGCGCAGAATTCCCTCAGCAATTTTATAAGGTAAATTCTTCTGTAAATCCTCTTCAGACACTTTCATAAGAATCTCAAATTCATTTCCTAATCGGGCAATGAAACTGCGATAATCCTTTTCCACAGAACTGCCCCCTTTAACCACCCCTTTTGCCTCCGCGATAATCTCATCTAAAGGGATGAGGTTCTTAAAAGGGATGACACCTTCGGGAATAAAACCTTCAGGCCTATCAGCAAGCTGTTCAATGCGATTCATTACCCCAATGGTAACGGGTTTTCCACATTTAGAACAGATCCCTTTATGAGCCTGGGTCTGTTTAGGCGACCATCTTATCCCGCATAAACGGTGCCCATCAAAATGATACTTTCCTTCCTCAGGAAAGAATTCAATAGTATATAAGAATCTTTTTTTATCCTTTGTCTTTAAAACCTCTTTTATAGTTTTGTAATTTAATTCACAATTAAATATATTTGCCTCCCGGCCTATCCTTCGGGGGGAATGAGAATCGCTATTGGAAATAAGGGTATATCTATCCAAGCTACTTAATCGCCAGTTCATCGCCGGATCTGAAGAAAGACCGGTCTCTAAGGCAAAGATATTTTCCGTCTGTCTTTCAAAACAATCCTCAATGCGGTCAAACCCTGACATTGAACCGAAGAGACTGAACCATGGTGTCCAGATATGCCCGGGCACAATCATACAATTCTCATCAATATCAAAAATTATCTGTGCTAATTCTGCGACATCCAAACCTAAAATCGGCCTGCCATCGGAGGCAAGGTTTCCATATCGAGATAAGGTCTCATTAATCTTATCAATAGTCTTAAAAGAAGGGGCAAAGATAATATTATGGATACGGTAGGTCCTTCCCTTCTTAGAATAAATGCTGGATATCTCCGTAGTTAAAATAAAATAAACCTCTTTATATTTAAATAACCCATTCCCCAAATCCTCGAGATTAACCTTTAACTCCTCCAGCCAGAGATGATGGGTAAAATCACCGGTTCCCATAAGTTTTATCCCTTTAAGCTGAGCCCATTCTGCAATATGAGCTAAATCCATATCCTTGCTGGTTGCCCGTGAATATTTTGAGTGAATATGAAAATCAGCAATAAACTCCATTTTAAAGACCTATCTGCTTAAGTATCTCCTGTACATTTCCCCAATGGGTTCCCTGCCAGTATATCCGCCTGCATTCCGGACAAAAGACAAAATCCTCTTGGGTCTTAAAAACATATTCAGGAACCTTATCCTTTATCTTCTCTTTTTCTATCGGAACTAATTCTATATTACAAATAATACATCGACTAAACATAGATTCTGGCTCAGGGCTTAGATCAAGCTCCTGAAAGAGCTCCTGAAGGAGCTCTTTAAACCTTTCCTTTTTTAAAACCACAATCCTTATCCCCCTTGCCTGAGGGATTCGGTGATTACGAGTAAGAATTATCCTTTCCTCTTTGATTGCCTGAATAATTAAGGAGGCTAAATTATCTTCCTTAAAATACTGGGCATCATAACCTAAAATCCTTAACCACCTTGCTAACCTTCCTAATTCCTTAGTAAGGATAAACCGCATCTTTATCCTTCTTGATAAACAACCTTACCTTTTAGAAGCACATATTTAACCCTTCCATATAACTGTTTACCTAAAAAACAGGAGTTTTTAGACTTAGAGATTAAATCCTGCTTCTTTACCATCCAGGCTTCTTCTGGATCTATAATGATTATATCCGCATCTTTATCTTTGGTTAAGGTACCTTTATCTATTCCTAAGATGCGACTAGGATTAAGACAAAACTTCTCTACCAATCCCTTCCAGTCTAATATCTTACCTTTTACTAATTCTGTAATGGCTACTGCTAATTCAGTTTCTAAGCCAATTACCCCGAAGTCTGCCCGTTCAAATTCAATCTCCTTCTCATTCTCAGTATGGGGAGCATGGTCAGAGGTAATTATATCGATTATCCCTGACTCTAATCCCTTCTTAATTGCCAAGATATCTGCTTTGCTTCTTAAGGGAGGATTCATCTTCATATTAGTATCATAGCCCAAGACCGCCTCCTCGGTTAAAGAGAGATAATGTGGGCAGGTATCCGCGGTTACCTTGACCCCTTCCTTTTTTGCCTGGGCAATAATCTGAACGGATTCTTTACAGCTTACATGGGTAATATGGATGGGGGCATCTACCTTTTTGGCTAAATCAATGTCTCTTTTTACCCTTTTATACTCTGCCTCAGCAGGAATACCTCTTA
>JAMWCL010000011.1 GCA_023819035.1 Candidatus Omnitrophota bacterium | reverse complement strand
TTAAGAGAGAGATTTCCAGAAGTAGATGAGGGTCTGCTTAACCTGCCGCCAATAAGACTTGAAACAGTGCTTAAAACATGTTATAAAGAAGAAGTCAAAACTGGATACGATGTACCTATATCAGTCCTTTTGTGGTAAGAAATATATTGACAGCAAAGAAAAGGCACTTAAAATAAGTTGGGGATAGGGATGAAGGCAAAACTCAATTCTTTTAAGATAATTTTTATTTTATTTAGTCTTTCTTTATTTTTGGTAAGCTCGCTTCTTGCCCCTCACTGCTTTTCTCTGCCAGTTCCTGAAGAAATTATCAGTGGCAGTGCAGAATTTTCTTATCCTGACCCTTCTACTTTACAAATCAATGCTCAAGATAAAACCATTATCAATTATCAGAGTTTTGATATTGGCTTGAATGAATCTGTGATTATTAATCTACCTTCAGTAGATAGTGAGGTTTTAAACCGCGTGCTTGGAGATAAGGCAAGTGAAATCTTAGGCAAGTTAACTTGCAACGGGATATTCATCCTGGTAAACAAAAACGGTATTTACTTTGGACCTCAAGCCCAGGTAGATGTGGCAAGCATTATTGCTTCAACCAGGGATATAACTGATTCTGATTTCTTAAGTTCCAAATATATCTTTGGTAAGCTTTCCACTGAGCAGTTAGATATTTTATTGCGTAACCAAGGCACCATAAATATTCAAAAAGGCGGTTTTGGGGTCTTAATTGCTGGAGCAATAGAAAACTCTGGCACAATTGTTGCTTCCTTAGGCACCATTGCCTTAGCCGGTGCTGATATGGTGACCTTGGAGATTGCTGGTGATGGTTTAATCTCAGTGGCTATTGATAGACCTACCGCAGCTAAGGTCTATGACTTAGAAGGTAACCCCATCACTGACCAGCTCAAGAATACCGGCACCCTACAGGCAGATGGGGGAGTGGTACTTTTAAAAGCAGAGGCTTTGCCAGGTATCTTTGAAAACGCCATTAACTTAGAAGGCTATGTAAAAGCAGAGAGGTTAGAAAGTAAAGATGGTGAGGTTAAACTTATCTCAAGTGGCAATATTGTAATGAATGCCCAGGTGAATGCTACTAAAATTACCATTGGTAAGATAGATGAGGCAATCCCTCAGAGCATCCAGATGCAGGGAGGAAATTTAAATGCTGAGGTTGTAAGTGTAGTAGCGGATAGATTGTCTATTAACTCAAACGCCCTTTTAACCGAGGTGCATAAAACAGGTGATATAAACCTAACCCACTCTTTCATAGAAGATAACCTGATTACCTTAGAAGGCGATGATTTTAAGCTCACCTACTTAAAGACCAATAACTTAACCTTACAGGCAGATAATAACATTAACACTACGCCAGGAGTCATTATCCAGGCAAACCAGCTTAAACTCATAGCCAATAGATTTGGCACAACCTCTGTGCCTCTAAACTTAGAGGCAAACTCTACGCATATCCAAAGATTAAGTGGAGAAATAGCTATATTAGAGAGTGTTGGTATAGGTTCAACCATCATGCTTAGAGGCCCACCTGAGGGCTTTGGCGCAATAATCTATCCAAAAGATACCTGCCTTATTTTAGAAGCCTCTCCGGTTCTTTTATCAGGCACAAATCCTATTTATTTTTACGGAGATATAACATTCTATAACTTCTTCTGCGCAGTGCCGGATAAAGAAATCTATTTTGAAGCAGGCCATACCTATACCTTTAAAGATAGTCTTAGTATTCAAGGTTCACCTGATCTCGGACCTGAAGAATACCATATAAAACTCTATTCCAGCCAGAGCGGAACCCCCTGGTATTTAGATGTCCAGACCCAAGATTATTCCATAAACAGGGTATTTGTTCGCGATGCTCATAGTTTGCATTATCTCTTTATTCCCTCTGGGGTTAACTTAGGAAATAATCTCAATATTGAAATCGACCCGACCTGGGATGGTGGTGGTACAGCTAATAATTGGGGCGAGCCAGATAACTGGGATGGTAATGTAGTCCCTCAAGACACCGATGCAGTTACCTTTGATGGAACTTCTTCCAAAGACTGCACTATTGATAATGTAGGTAGCTGGTCTGGAGGAAGTTTAACCATCACCAGCGCCTATACTGGAACCATTACCCAGAATGTAGCAATTACGGTCACCTCGTTTTCTCAGGCAGGAGGAACATTTACTGGCGGTGCGGTAAATATGACTACTGGAACATTTACTCTTTCTGGTGGAACCTTTAATGCTCCTGTTGCACCTGGTTCCTTAATTATAGGAGATACCTTTACTGCTGGCGCATACTCTCAGACCTCCGGTACCTTTATTGCTAATGCTTCTGACATTATCTGTTATGGCAATTACTCGGTTACGGGAGGCACCTATAATGCTAATAACTCTAAATTAACCTTAGATGCTACACCTGCTAACTTAACCTTTACTGGTGGAGGATATACCTTTAATCAAATTACTTTTAAAAATACCTCTAATACTTCAGCCCGCACAATTACTTTAGGCTCAGGAACCTTTACATTTAACAGTAATTTCTACCTTAATGCTGATGGTGCAGGCAACTTAACCTTAGACTGCGCAACGAATAATCCTAATGTAACTATCAACGGTAAATTAGCCTTTACAGGCACAGGAACAGGCACAGAATCCATCTCTATGGGAAGTGGCACCTGGACAGTCGCAGGAAATATTGACTTAACAGGAGGCACAATTACTTCCGGAACCTCTACTCTTATCCTTAATGCTAATACAACCGGTAAAACCATAACCAGCGGGGGAGCAAGCTTCTATAACCTTACCTTCAATGGTGTAGGCGGTGGCTGGACTCTTCAGGATGACCTGGATGTGGATAATAACCTTACAATAACCTCCGGCACCTTAAATTTAAGCTCCTATACACTTACCATTGGCGCTGACTTTACAGTTAATGCTACATTTACAGCCTCTACTGGTAAAGTTGTCTTTGATGATGCAAGTAAAATTACCCATATTTATGGCACAACCTTCTATGACTTTGAATGCACCACACCAGGAAAAGAGCTCCAATTTGAAGCAGGCTCCACCGAAACTATAAATGGTAGCTTAACCATCATTGGTGCTAACGGTAATCTGATTAGATTAAGAAGCACAATTTCGGGCACACAATGGAAGATAAATCCCCAGGGAACAATCAATATTGCCTATGTGGATGTCAAGGATTCCTATAACCTAAATGGAGTAACCATTAATCCCCCTAATTCAATTGATAGCGGAAATAATAACTTTTGGTTTGTAACTACGAATATAACTCAACCCGAAGTTGAAGAGGCAACCAAGGAAGTAGATACCAGCACACCACCTATAGAAACAACCACTGCTCCTGAATCAGACCTTGAAACCTCTCCTTCGGATTATATTAATCTGGAAGGTGGTGAGGAAGAAACTCCTCCTGAAACTGAAGAATCAGCATCGCCTCAAGAAGAAACTTCTGAACAGACATCTCTACCGCAAGAGTCAACAGAGTCTTCTGCTCAAGAAGAGACTGCTGAGACTGAACAAGAAGAGGCTCTAAGTGAAGCCAAGAAATCCGGTTTTGATTTTAGTACCTTAGAATTAGAAGAGGAAGGGGAAGATAAAAAGTATAAAAGAAAATATTACCTTGCAGGAAAATATAAAACTGTAGTTATTGTCTTTGAAGGAAGGGTTGTAGTAGCTCCTTATGATGAACGCGGGATTAAGCAAGGGCAGGCAAAAATCTTGGCTTCCCAACAAAAAATCGTACACACTTCCGAAATTAAATAATTAATGTTCTTTTCTTTTTCGTTTTTCTAATCTAAGTTTTTTCTCTTGTTCTGTAATTCCTTTTTCTTTTGTTCCTTTTGTAGTTTCTTCTGTTTCTCTTTTTCTAGGCGTTCCTTTAGTCTCTTTTCAGCCTCAGTTGTTTTTGGCGTTCTTTTTCTTCTCTTTTACGCGCCAGTTCCTCCTTATATTTTTTGTTTAGCGGCAAGCCGCTCCTTTTCTTTCTGCTCTTTTTCTAATTTAAGTTGCTCTTGTTTTTGCTTTCGTGCTTCCTTTTCTGCTTGTTTTTTCCTGTCTGCTTCTTGACGTTGCTTTTCTTTTTGTTTGGCTTGCAATCTTCTTTTTTCTTCTTGCACTTGTCTGTGGCGAAGCAATTCTTCCTGGCGTTTTCTTTCTTTCTCTAAGCGCTCTCTTTCTTTTTCCAGACGTTCCTCTTCTTGACGCTGGAGCTCTAATTTTCTTTTCTGTTCCCTCTCTGCTTTTTGTCGAGCAGATTCTTCTTGCTTACGTAATAATTCTTCACAGCGCTTTTGTTCTGCTTCTCGGCGCTGTTTTTCTTGCTGCTTTGCTTGCAATCTCTTCTTTTCTTCCTGCGTCTGCTTTTTACGAATAAGCTCCTCTTGTCTTCTCTGTCTCTCTTGGCGCGCTTCTCCCTCTTTTTGCTTACGGGTATCCTCTCTATGTTTAAGTTCCGCTTGATATTTTCTTAATGCTTCTTCTTTTTTCTTTTCTTTTTCTTCAATCAGCGCTCTTTGCCTTTCTTGTTCCTGTTTTCTCTTCTTGGCAAGCTCCTCTTCCTTGGCTATTTTTTCTGCTTGCTGGATATAACTTTTCATTTCCGGGTCTTTAGTAATATTAACCGCTTCTTGCCATTCCCTTATTGCCTCTTTTAATTTTCCTTCCTGATATAGAAGATTACCTTTTTCAAAGTGCTGGCGCACCTTTTTTTCTCTTTCTTTGTTACGCTCTAATATTTCCTGTTGCCTTATCTCTTCATTCACCTTCTTGATGTTACGCTCAGCTTCTTCAATAAGGCGTTTAAGATTAAGTACATAGTTAGGCATTTTCGTCTCAATAACCTCAGATTTAACTTCTATTTTCTGAACCCGCTGTTCTTTAGATTCATTAACTAGTGATTTGTCTTCAGATTCTTGCGCAAATGAAAGATTAGTTATATAAAAAAACAGGCTTGCAGTAAAGAAAAGGCATATATTTATTTTTAAGTTTTTCATCCTACCCCCTATTCCTTTAAAATTCCAAAACCAAATTTTTTGCTTTTGCCTCCAGAATAATCTTCTCCCACAATTCTTTTGCTTGCTGTAACCGATAACATACAATAAAGTGTGTAAAGAATAGTTGTTGCTTTAGATAAAAAAAGGCTATATCCTCTATAAAGGGCTGCTAGAAACAGCCCAAAACGAAAGGAGGATATAGCCTATGCTGGAACTTAAGTTCGATACCCAGTATACCACCAGATGGCGTAGAGTAAAGGAATTTTTTGACCACGACCTTAGCGACCCTTGGGCAATGATTAAGAATCAAACCAGAGTGTTTATGAAGAATCTGATCGAGGACCTCTGCGAGATTGAATTTGAACAACAGATAAAAGCCGGCTACCGAGAGATAACGCCAGAACGCCTTGATTACCGCAACGGCAGGCGTAAACGCATACTCAAAACCTCTTTTGGTACAATCAGAGATATTAGAGTACCCAGAGGAAGAAAGCCAGGCTATAAGTTTAGTCTTTTGAGGAGATATAAAAGAATGCATCAAGAAGTAGATACCGCTATTCTTGGGGCAACGTTGTGTGGTATGAGCGATAAAAAGACCACGGAGTTCTTTAAGGGCTTTGTGGGAAGCGAATTCTCTGAATCTACGGTAAGCAATATCCTTAAAAACCTTGATGATGAGCTTAAGTCCTTTAGAACATTTCCTATTGCCATTAAATATCCTTATCTTATCCTTGATGGTTTGGCTATTCATATCCTCGAGGGTGACGTATTAGAAGAAAAGGTTGTTATTTTTGCTGTTGGAGTAGATAAATTTGGCAAAGCCGACCTCTTGGCTTTTATGCTGGTTAATTCCGAGGACGAGGAATCTTATAAGGCATTGCTGAATGACCTTTATAAACGTGGTTTAACCAGCCTGGATTTAATTATTCACGATGGCGCAGGCGGTATAACTAGTGCCTGTCAATGGGTATATCCTTATGCCCAGCACCAACGCTGTGTATTCCACAAACAGATGAATCTCATACATAACATTAAATACCAAAAGAACAAGCCGCCAATGATTAAAGAGGCAAAGCGTATCTTTAAGGCTGAATCCAAAAAAGAAGCCTTAAGACTGGCTTCCGCATTTAAATACCACTGGCAGCGCAAAGAACCCAAGGCAATCAATTGCTTCTTTAAAGACTTTGAATACTGCCTCACATACTTTAGTTTTCCCAAAGAACAAAGGCCTATGATTAAAACTACAAATTACCTTGAACTCTACTTTAAACAGATAAGAAGCCGGATTAAGAGAATCGGCTGCTTTAGAAATAGATTCTCTCCCGAAAGATACATCTTTGGCTTAACAAAAGTTATCTATCATAACTTAGAGGATGTAACCTTGAATGCACCATTACACACTATTGCTTGCTTAACTTAATTTTTAAAATATTTGACAAGGAGGATAATTTAATATATATTGATACACAAAATAGGGGGTTAAGATGCATAAGTTAAGTTTAAAGAATGTGGAGCTAAAAAACAAGAAAGTACTGGTAAGGGTGGATTTCAATGTCCCTTTAGACGATAATCTAAATATTACCGATGATACAAGGATACGCGCCAGCATTCCTACCATAAAGTATATTTTACATAAAGAGGCAAAGAAGATTATCTTAATGAGTCATTTAGGTAGACCTGAAGGGAAGGTGGTGACTAAATATAGCCTTAAACCGGTAGCAAAAAGATTAGAAGAACTTTTGGTTATCCCTGTAAGATTTCTTGATGGATGTGTAGGAGATAGAATTAAAAAAGAGATCGATAATTCTTCTGAGAAGGTTGTTCTTCTGGAAAATCTAAGGTTTCATCCTGAGGAGGAAGCAAATGATGCAAATTTTTCCAGGCAACTTGCTAGTTTAGGAGATGTTTTTGTCAATGATGCTTTTGGTACTGCCCACCGCGCCCATGCCTCTACCGAAGGGATAACCCACTACCTTACATCAGTAGCAGGTTTTCTTATGGAAAAGGAGATTTATTATTTAGGTAATGTTATTCAAAATCCTCCTAAGCCATTTGTAGTGATTTTAGGTGGAGGAAAGGTTTCTGATAAGATTGGAGTAATTGAGAATCTACTTCCTAAATGCGATGTGGTTTTGATTGGAGGAGGGATGGCTTATACCTTTCTTAAGGCGGGAGGAAAATCCATAGGAAATTCCAAGCTGGAAAAGGAAAAACTTGACTTAGCAAAATCTATCTTAGAAAAAGCCAAACAGCTTAAAAAAGAATTTCTTTTACCAGTAGATCATGTGGTGGTAGATAAGATCGAACCCAATGCTAAGATCGAACTGGTAAACGAAGATATTCCCCAGACAAAGATCGGGGTAGATATTGGTCCAAAGACGATTGCCTTATTTCAGAATAGATTAACCTCTGCTAAAACTATTGTCTGGAACGGTCCTTTGGGGATATTTGAGATGGAACCTTTCAGTAAAGGAACCAGGGAGATTGCAGTATTTATCAGTAAACTTAAGGCGATAAGTATTATTGGCGGAGGCGATACAGTAGCAGCCATTACTAAATTTGGTTTAGAGAATAAGATAACCCATATCTCAACCGGGGGAGGAGCAAGTTTAGAGTTTTTGGAAGGTAAAAGTTTGCCCGGGATATCTGCTTTAACGGATAAATAAGATGCGAAAGACAATTATCGCGGGAAACTGGAAGATGTACAAGACAATCGCAGAGGCGATAGAGCTAGCCAACGGGCTTAAAAGGGAGCTTTTCGATTTAAATCCTCAATTGATTGAGATTGTGATTTGTCCTGCCTTTACTGCTTTAAGTGAGGTAAGGGATGTAATTAGTGATTCTAATCTCCAGTTGGGCGCTCAGGATGTCTTTTGGGAGGACGAGGGTGCTTTTACCGGAGAGGTTTCCTGTTTGATGTTAAAGGATATCGGTTGTAGGTTTGTGATTATTGGGCATTCGGAACGCAGGCAATATTTTGCTGAAACGAATGAAGTGGTAAATAAGAAGGCAAGGACAGTTTTAAGACACGGGCTTATACCGATTGTTTGCGTAGGAGAGACCTTAAGCGAGCGAGAAAAAGGATTGACCTTTAAGGTATTAGAGGATCATATCTATAATGGGCTTAAACAGATAAGTAAGGAAGATATATTAAGGGTGATCATTGCCTATGAGCCAGTCTGGGCAATTGGTACAGGAAGGACCGCTACCGCAGAACAGGCCCAGGAGGCGCAAAGCTATATCCGGAGTTTATTGGCTAAGATGTATGATAAACAAACTGCTCAACAGGTAAGGATTCAATATGGAGGGAGTGTAAAACCTGAGAATATCTCAGAATTAGTTTCTCAACCCGATGTTGATGGTGCTTTAGTAGGGTTAGCAAGTTTAAATTTAGAGTCATTTGTTAAAATTGTTAAAAGAGCAAGTCAGGTGAGGAAATGATCGGATTAATTATTGGTTTACATGTGATCGTCTGTATTCTGTTAATCCTGATAATCTTAATTCAGACAGGCAGAGGCGGTGGTTTGGTAGAAAGCTTCTCAGGTATAGAATCAATGTTTGGACCAAAAACGAATATCTTTCTTACGCGCATGACCACTATTCTTTCAATCATATTTTTTATTACCTGTTTGACTTTAACGCTCCTTTCCTTAAGACAATCAAGATCACTGATGCAAGGTATTAAAATCAAACAGAAAATTGAGTCAACTCAGATTGATTCTAAATCCCAAGGGGGAAGGTCAGCTTTAAGCGACTCATCGATCCAGCCATCTCAAACCCCCGGTTCTAAAGAATAACATCCAAGATGAATAAAAGGTTATTCTGGATTTTTGCCTTAAGTAGCACAATTTATTTTACCCAAGGGATTGAAGGTTTGCCTTCCCAGGGTTTATTCTATCATATGAAAGAGACTTTAGGGCTTTCTGCAGAGAGGATAATGTTTTTAGGAACCCTTACGATAAGCGCCTGGGTAGTGAAACCATTTATTGGTTATATCATTGATAACTTTTTTAGTAAAAAGATCTGGATTTTTATTGCGGTTTTTTTTGATATAGTTTCGGTTTTATTCTTAGGCATAGCCCACCTTCCTTTAATTCTCATTATCACTATACTTCTGATTAATTCTACCAATACCGCCTTTCGTGATGTTGCGGTTGATGGGATTATGTGTGTGGAGGGTAAAAAATATAACGCCACAGGAAAAATTCAAAGTATCCAGTGGATCTCCATATCCTTAGCGGGGTTAATTACCGGTATTGGTGGGGGATATCTTGCTGAGAAGTGGGGCTATAGAATGGGTTTCTTATTCCTTATACCGATTTATCTTCTTGTGGCTTTAACCGCACACCTTTATAAGGAAGACCCTCAGGTTATAAAAAATAAAAGCTATACCTCTTTAAAGAAGGATTTAAAAAGATTATTCTTCGATAAAAAATTAATGATTGTGGCGCTGTTTATATTTCTTTATAAATATTCCCCTTCTTTTGGCACACCCCTTTTATTCATTCAAAGGGATATATTTAAGTGGTCTAAACTTTGGATCGGCACCCTGTCCACGCTGGGCACAATCTTTGAGATACTCGGAGCAATACTTTATTATAAATTTAGTCAGAGGATAAGGTTTAAACAGTGGCTTTTCTGGTCAGTATTTTTAGGAGCGGTAACTACCTTAAGTTATTTATATTATAAACCTTATACCGCAGTTATCTATAATATCCTTTACAGTTTTATCGGGATGTTTATCTTCTTAATGGTGATGGACTTTATGGCAAGAAGTACCGTGGCAGGCCTGGAGTCGACCTCTTTTGCTTTTCTTTGTAGCGTTAGTAACTTAGCCACGGTAGTAAGTAACCTTTCGGGTGCATTACTTTTACCAATCCTTGGACTTAAATGGCTGATTGTTTTATCGTCCTTAACCAGCTTTTTATGCCTAATTTTAATTAATAAAATAGACCAAAGTTAAATTATTACTTGAATAGATAAAAACGCGGTAGTATAATTTAAACCATGTTTAAGATATTAGAACCATATATATTAAGCTTTATACCTATATTTGTAGCAGTAGATGCAATTGGTAATATTCCTTTGTTTATCTCTTTAGTCGAAGGTCTAAATAATAAACAAAGACAGAAAATAATTCGGGATTCGGTAACTACTGCTACTTTGGTAGCGATTATCTTTATGTTTTTTGGCAAATGGTTGTTAAGATTCATTGGGATAAGTATTGCGGATTTTCAAATTGCAGGAGGAGCGCTTTTATTTGTGATCTCGATGCGCCTTTTACTACCTGGAGCACAGAAAAGTTTTTTAGTGGATAGTTCGGATAAGGATGTGGGTGTATTTCCTTTAGGTACACCTTTGATTACGGGACCGGCGGTTTTAACTACTACCTTAATGATGCTAGATAATTTCGGAATCCAGCCCACATTTATCTCTTTGGTATTGAATATGCTATTTGTTTGGATTACTTTAGTAAAAGCAGATTTAATTATGAGGTTAATTGGTGCCAGCGGTACTCGTGCATTCTCTAAGATTATGTATATTCTACTTGCAGCCATTGGAGTGATGATGATAAGAAAAGGGATTACCGGATTGTTCTTATTAAGATGATGCGCAAGGTCTTAACCTTTATTATGGCAGGAGGCAAGGGAGAGCGACTTTGGCCGCTTACCAAGGATAGGACTAAACCTGCGGTACCTTTTGGAGGTATCTATAGGATTATTGATTTTACCTTAAGTAACTGTATTAACTCGGGCTTACGCCGAATATATGTGCTTACTCAATACAAATCCGCATCTTTACAGAGACATATCCGCTTGGGTTGGAATATCCTTCCTTCGGAATTAGGTCAATTTATTGAGTTATTGCCTGCTCAACAAAGGATAGGACAGAGATGGTACTTGGGTACTGCGGATGCAGTGTATCAAAATCTTTATACCTTAGAGATAGATAAGCCTGATGAGGTTTTAATTTTGTCAGGAGACCATGTTTATAAGATGAATTATTATACGATGATTGATTTTCACCGAGATAAGGATGCGGATCTAACCGTAGGGGTGGTAGAGATGGAAAAAGATAAGGCAAGGCATCTGGGGATTGTGGAGGTAGATTCAAGTGGAAGGGTTAAGGATTTTCAGGAAAAGCCCAGAGAACCTAAGACCTTACCGGATAATCCTAATAAGGTATACGCCTCAATGGGGATCTATGTTTTTAAACATCAGGTAATCGAGGAGGAGTTAGAAGAGGATAATCAGAACAAGAACTCAACCCATGATTTTGGTAAAGATATAGTACCTCAGATGGTTAAGAAAGGACGCCGACTCTTTGTTTATAATTTTATTGATGAAAATAAAAAAGAACCAAAATATTGGCGAGATATCGGCACTATTGATGCTTATTATGAGGCAAACATGGATTTAATTCAAGCAGAGCCTGTTTTTAATCTTTATGATGAGACTTGGCCGATCAGGACATATCAGGAGCAGTTTCCTCCCGCTAAAACAATATATTCGGACAAGCTAAATAATGGACAGGCAGGGCTTGTGCTCGATTCTTTAATCTCGGGAGGTTGCATTGTCAAAGGAGGTAAGGTTCAGCGTTCAATACTTTCTTATAATGTAAAGATTGACAGTTTTAGTCAGGTATATGATTCTATCCTTATGGAGGGTGTGAATGTAGGAAGGTATGCTAAAATAAAAAGGGCAATCATTGATAAAGATGTAGATATTCCCGAAGGAACAGTAATTGGCTACGATTTAGAAGAGGATCGAAAAAGATTCTATGTTGCGGATTCAGGTATTGTCGTGGTCCCGAAAGGAGCAGAGATTAAATAAAAATGATTCGTAAAGCAAGAATAGAGGATATAAAGCAAATTCAAAATCTCATAAACTCTTTTGCCAAAAAAGACCTTATGCTTCCGCGTTCTTTAAATGAATTATACGAGAATATCCGTGATTTTTGGGTAGCTGAGGAAGAAGGCAGGATCGTCGGTTGTTGTGCCTTACATATCTGCTGGGATGACTTAGCGGAGATAAAATCCTTAGCAGTAGTAAAGGAAAAACAAAAAAAGGGCTTAGGTAAGGCTTTGGTTTCTACTTGTCTTAATGAGGCAAGGCATCTGGGAGCAAAAAGGATATTTGTGCTTACCTATAAGCCGGATTACTTTAAGAGATTCGGATTTAAAAAAATAAAGAATTCGTCTTTACCGCATAAGATTTGGGCAGAGTGCATAAATTGCCCTAAGTTTCCTAATTGCCAAGAGGTGGCTTTATTAAAAAGAATTTAAGGAGGTAAAGAAAGATGGATTATTTACTAACCGATGAAGAGAGAATGATTAAGGATTTAGCGTATAAGATAGCGGAGGAAAAGATAAGGCCAGTAGCAGCTAAGTACGACCAAACTGAGGAATTTCCTTGGGAGGCGATGAAGGTTTTAGCGCAATCTGATCTATTTGGTATATTTATCCCGGAAGAATACGGAGGAATGGGACTGAAGGTATTTCCTTTATGCCTGGTTACGGAGGAATTATCCCGTGCTTGTGGCGGGATCGCGGTCTGTTATGCTGCCTCTGCCTTGGGCACATTTCCTATAATCCTTTTTGGTAATGAAGAACAGAAAAAAAAATACCTTCCTGATTTAGCCGGTGGCAAGAGATTGGCTGCCTTCGCGCTTACTGAGCCAGAGGCAGGTTCAGATGCCTCAGCGATTAAAACTACAGCAAAAAAAGAGGGTAATTACTATATATTAAATGGCTTAAAACATTTTATTACTAATGGAGGGGAGGCAGAGGTCTATGTAGTAATTGCCATGACGGATAAAACTAAAGGAGCGCGGGGAGCGTCCGCATTTATTGTAGAAAAGAATACCCCGGGATTTAGTTTTGGCAAAAAGGAAGATAAGCTGGGGATCCGTGCTTCTTCTACAAGAGAGCTTATATTTACGGATTGCAAGATTCCTAAAGAGAATCTCTTGGGTAAAGAAGGGATGGGTTTTATTATTACCATGAAGACCTTTGATATGTCTAGACCCGGGGTAGCTGCCCAGGCGGTAGGGATTGCACAGGGTGCCTTTGAGATCGCTTTAAGATACGCTAAGCAAAGGCAGCAGTTTGATAAGCCTATCTCTAGCTTTCAGGGAATTCAATGGATGCTGGCAGATATGGCTACCCAGATTGAGGCGGCCAGGGCTTTAGTCTATGCTTGTGCCAGAGAGATAGACAATGGCATAAAGGATATTGCGAAGGATTCTGCCATGGCAAAGATGTTTGCTTCGGATGTGGCGATGAAGGTAACTACCGATGCGGTTCAGATCTTAGGTGGTTATGGTTATATGCGGGATTATCCGATAGAGAAATATATGCGCGATGCCAAGATTACCCAGATATACGAAGGAACAAACCAGATTCAACGCAATATCATTGCCCTACAATTAATTAAGGAGATGGCTAAATAGGAATGAATGTAATTGTTTGTATAAAGCAAGTTCCCCAGACCACGGATGTTAAGATCAACCCCCAAACAAACACCTTGATTCGTGAGGGTGTAGAGTCGATTATTAACCCCTTTGATATGTATGCAATTGAGGAAGGGGTTCGCATTAAGGAAAAATACGGAGCTAACACAACCGTAATTACTATGGGTCCTCCCCAAGCAGAGGAGGCCTTAAGAGAGGCGCTCTCTATGGGTATCGATGAGGCGATTCTTATTTCCGACCGTGCCTATGCAGGCAGTGATACCTGGGCAACCAGCTATACCTTAGCCAATGCAATCAGAAAGATAGGTAATTTCGATTTAATCCTTTGTGGCAAGCAGGCTTCGGATGGCGATACTGCACAGGTGGGTCCTGGAATCTCCAGTCATTTAGATATCCCACAGGTTACTTATGTAAAAAGGATCCAGCAGATCAAAGATAATATTATTCGTGTAGAAAGAATGATGGAGGAAGGTTATCATGTAATTGAGTCACCTTTACCTTGTCTTTTAACAGTCGTAAAAGAGATAAATGAACCCCGGCTTCCCTCCTTAAAAGGGATGCTTCGTGCAAAGCAGGCAAAGATTACGGTATGGACCCAGAAGGAGCTTAATTTAGACCCACAGCATATTGGTCTGTCTGGCTCACCTACCCAGGTAATTAAAATCTTTACCCCTGCTCCACGTGCAGGAGGGCAAATCTTAAGCGGTGACCCCGAAGAGATTGCAGGAAAACTTTTAGAATTATTAAAGTCAGAGATTAGTTAGATATGCCGATTAAGATTATTATTGAGAAATGTACAGGTTGCTCTTTATGCATCAAGGCCTGTCCATTTGATGCGATAAGGATCCTTGATAAAAAAGCAAGCATTGATTTAAATAAATGCAATCTCTGTGGTGCTTGTGTAGAGGCCTGTAAGCTAAAAGCTATTCTTTTAGAGAAACCCCAACCCATACCCTTGGCTAAAGATATAAAGGATTATAAGGATATCTGGGTTTTTATTGAGCAGAAGAATTCCAAGATACAACCTGTCTCCTATGAGCTTTTAGGTAAGGCACAGGAATTGGCTAAGAAATTGAGTTGTCAAGTAGTGGGGGTTTTGCTGGGATATAATTTAGATGATCAACTTGATGAGTTAATCTGGAGAGGAGCAGACAGTATTATTTTAGTAGACTCAGAGAAATTAGCTAATTTTCAGGATGAGCCTTACACCAATGTATTGGTTAAATTAATTAATAAGTATAAACCGGAAATCTTGCTCTGTGGAGCTACTGCGATTGGAAGGGCTTTGATCTCCCGCGTAGCGGTAAAGATAAAGGCGGGTTTAACTGCGGATTGCACAGGATTAGATATTGATCCGGAAAGAAAAATTCTACTTCAGACCCGTCCGGCATTTGGGGGAAATATCATGGCTACAATCATCTCACCTGATTATCGCCCACAGATGGCTACGGTAAGACATAAGGTAATGCAACCGATGGAGCCGGATAAAAAAAGAAAGGGCAAGGTTATTCGTGAGGTATTTGATAATTCAAGCTATACTTCCCGGGCAAGACTTGTGGAGATCATTGAAGAGGTAGAATCATTGGTTAATCTTGCGGAAGCGGATATCATTGTTTCTGGCGGAAGGGGAATGGGTAGGGCAGAGAATTTTAGACTCTTAGAGGAGTTAGCCAGGGTCTTGGGTGGAGCGGTAGGTGCTTCGCGGGCAGCGGTGGATGCGGGCTGGATGCCTTATTCCCATCAGATAGGCCAAACAGGAAGAACCGTCTCTCCTAAGATTTATATTGCCTGTGGTATCTCCGGTCAGATTCAACACCTGGTGGGAATGCAGTCTTCCAAGATAATCGTGGCTATAAATAAGGATCCTTTTGCCCCTATATTCAAAGTAGCCACCTATGGTATTGTAGGAGATCTTTTTCAGATCGTCCCTGCTTTAACAAAAAGATTCAAGGAATTAAAAGCAAAAGGTAGATAATTTGAAAACGTTTTCACAAAATCTATAAATTATCCTTGAAATTTGCTAAAAAATAGCTCAGACTATAATTAAGAGGTGGGTTTTTTATTTACAGAAACTAAAAATTTAAGTTAAAGTGAAGGAAGAGGAATTGTTTTCGAATGACCGCAGGCTCTTTCCGCGTTTTAAGATAGCACTACCTTTAAAGTGCGTGGATTTAAATCTAAATAATGAATTTAAAACCCATACCTACGATATAAGTGCAGATGGCCTTGGTATAGTAATAAACCAACACCTTTCTGCAGGAACTATACTTCAGATCTGTATCATTATGCCTGATACCTATGAGGAGATCCTCAGGAAAGGAAGGGTTATCTGGTCAAAAAGGATTGACTCAGATTATCGGATAGGGATTAAATTAGAATCTCCGGGTTTAAACGCCACCTCCTTAGTCTTAAGGACAGTAGATTATCGCATAAAATCCTGCCTGAAGCAAACATCGTGACCTTCCTTTATCTTAACTTATTAAAATAAAATTAGTTACAGGATAATTACTTTTGTTAAATTTTGCTTAAATTTAGTTTTTTTAGCATTTTAATTATCTTTTATACATATATATGTTAAAAAATGTAAAGATTTTCCTTGACAACCCCCTCTTTTTGTTTATAATCTTAGATTGCCTGCGGATTAATAATTAATCAATGGTTAAGCTAGCTGATTCCTTAATGACGATTGAGGATTTAGCCAGGTATCTTAAGGTAAGTAGACGCACTATTTATGAGTGGTTAAAGTCAGGCAAGATTCCTGCATTAAAGTTAGTAGGACAGTGGCGCTTTCAAAAAGAAAAGATAGATCTCTGGCTGGAGAAGCAAGCCAGATAACCGAAAGGAAGAGGCTATGTATTTTAAAAAATTAGAATTAATCGGCTTTAAATCATTCTTAGAAAAGACCATCTTCCATTTTGATCCGGGAATTACCGCAATTGTTGGTCCCAATGGCTGTGGCAAGAGTAATATTTTTGATGCTATTCGTTGGGTTTTGGGGGAGCAGTCGATTAAATCCTTACGCGGTTCGGAGATGCAGGATGTGATCTTTAACGGCACTGATTCTAAAGAGCCTTTAAGCATGGCAGAGGTAAGCATTACCTTTGATAATAAATCTAAGTTCTTTCCTATTGAACATGATGAATTGGTAATTACCCGTCGCATCTTCCGGTCAGGAGAAAGTCAGTATATTTTAAATAAAGCAGAGGTGCGCCTGAAGGATATCTTAGATTTATTAATGGGAACCGGCATCGGTGCAGAAAGTTACTCCTTAGTTGCTCAAGGCAAAATCGATTTAATCCTAAGCTCAAAGCCCGAAGATCGGCGTTTGGTCTTTGATGAGGCTTCCGGGATCACCAGGTACAAAGCGCAGAAAAAAGAAGCAATGAGAAAATTAGAAGAGACCGAACAGAATCTTTTAAGGGTAAATGATATTATCAATGAGGTAAGAAGACAGATAAATTCCCTACAACGTCAAGCAGATAAGGCACGGAAATATAAAGAGATCTTTGAAGAGTTAAAAGACAAGGAGATAAAACTAGCGCTTTTAAATAAAAAAATTTTAGAAGAGAACAAAAAAGAATTACTTAATCAACTAAAAGAATTGGAGTCCGAAGAAACCAGGCTTTCTGAGATAATCTTAAAAGAAGAATCAAGCTTTAATAATCGTCAAGAGGAATTAAAGGAATTAGAAGAGAAGATTATGGAGCTAAAAAATCAGATGTTAAATTTAAGTAATTCCATAGTCCGTAATAAAGAACATATAGATTTTAATCGGGAAAAGATAAAAGAATTAGATGATCAGCAATGCTATCTGGAACAACAGATTAATCAATTAAAAGATAGATTGATTTTAGATGAAGAAAAACTAAACTCTGCCCAGAAGGAATATCAGGCCATTCAAGGCAATATCCAAGAAAAAACAGGGATTTTACAAGATAAAGAAGCAGAACTTAAGAATTTAAATTTATCCATTAAGGAAACAGAAGAGCTCATTAGTAAAACAAAAAAAGAAATTTTAGATTTCGTTTCCCGGATTACCAGTATAAAAAATGAGATTACAGATCTTCTGTCCAAGGAGAAGATCCTTTTAGCACGGAAAAGAAGACTGGAGATCGAAAAGGAGAAAACAACTCAAGAAAGATTAGTTATTGAGGAGGAGCTAAATAAACTTAATCAAGAATTGATGATCTTAGAGAACGATTTTAAAGATTTAAATGAAAAAATTTCCACCTTAAAAACACAGAAGGAATCGGAAAGTAAATACCTAGATGAGATAAATCTTAAAATACAGGAATGCGAAAAACAGATTTCCGCTTTAATTTCTCAGCGGGATTTCTTAAAAAGGCTTAAGAGTGAATACGAAGGGATAGAGGAAGCATTAAATGCAGTTGTATATTTAGATAGATGCCCAGAGGATCTGACTGGATTGGTAATAAAGATTAAGGAATCCGAGGGGATTAAAAAGGAAGAAGCGGGTTTTAGATTAATCGGTGAGGCAAAACCCGTTGATTTAGATACGGAAAGGATAGAGGAGAGGCTTAACAGGTTACAAGAGGAATTATCTTGCCTTAAGACAAATCAACAGACCAAACAGGCACATCTTAAACAAATAGATATAGATATAAATAGGATAGAAGATAGCTTACATAATCAAGAGATGAATCTGGTTAATAAAAAGACAAGCTACCAAGTTTTATTGGAGGATTTTAATAAGATAAAGCAGGAAGAAGATCTAATTGATTTGGAATTGGCTGAGGTGGATTTCGAGCTTAAAACACTCAATGAGAAAAAAGATAATCTTTTGTTGAATCTTAATTCTTTAGAAGAAAAAGAAAGACAAGCCGAGCAGTTAATTAATCAAAAGCAGGAAAGCATCAACTTAAATATAAGACTTAAAGAAGAACTTTTAATCATTATTACCCAGACAAAAACCGAGTTAGATGCTTTACAAAAACGGATAGATTCTGATTGGGTAACCTTAAAGATTTTCCAGGATACCATTAGTCAGCAACAGGAAAATCTTAAGAATTTAGAGGAACAAGTTCAGGACAATAACATAAAAAGAAGTTCTTTGGTTAAGGAGATTAAAGAATGGGAAGAAAAGATTAATCAAGAAAAAGAAGAATTACAAAAGATAGATAACTTACTTAAAGAAAAACAAAAAAATTATCAGGTGCTCTGGGATGGTTCAGCGGATGTGATAAAAGGTATGGAGATACGGAGGAAGCATCTTGATGATCTGCGTAATCGGATCCATCAGCTAAAGATGCAATATAAAGAGATTGATTTTAAATCTCAGAGTATAAAGGATCGAATCCTGCAGGCATATAACATAGAATTGGATACCGTCTTAGATTACCCTGAAGGCCTTTATGAATCTGATTTAAGTAAGGATATTCAGGTTTTAAAACAAAAACTAGATTCTTTAGGCACGGTAAATCTTGTAGCGATTGAAGAATACGATGAACTAAAAAAACGCTATGACTTCCTTAACCAACAACAGAATGATTTAGTGTCCGCTAAAAAATCCTTACAGGATGTAATAAATAAGATTAATCGAACTACCCGAAAGATGTTTTTGGAAACCTTTGAACAGATAAAGGTAGAATTCCGCAACTATTTTAGATTATTATTTAATGGAGGGGATGTGCAGTTATTTTTAATTGATGAAGAAGACCCTTTAGAATCTGGAATTGAGATTATCTGTAGGCCTCCGGGTAAAAAATTACAAAATGTGCTTTTACTTTCCGGTGGAGAAAAGGCCCTTTCTGCCATAGCCCTTTTGTTTGCTATATTTAAGGTAAAACCTTCGCCCTTCTGTGTATTGGATGAGATCGATGCAGCCTTAGATGAAGCAAATATAGATAGGTTTGGTCGCATCCTTCAGGAATTTGCTAAGACCTCGCAATTTATCGTAATTACCCATAATAAAAGAACCATTGCTAATGCGGATGTAATGTATGGGATCACCATGGAGGAATCAGGAGTTTCTAAGGTTGTTTCCGTAAAATTTGCTCAAGAAAAACCTAAGATCGATAAAGAACCGGATATAGCTTTATCCCCGACAACCAAGGTTTAGAAGGAAAAGATACAGTTTTTGCCTTTATTCTTAGCTTGGTAGAGTGCCTTATCAGAGGAGTTAATTAATTCAGAAGAAGAATTTCCATCCTCAGGAAAGACTGCCACCCCCATACTTACCGTTAACTTCTTATAAGGCAAGATCTCTTCATGAGGAGATACGTGCTTCTCGATATCCTGTCTTAGGCGTTCAGCAATAAGAAGTGCCTCTTTTTTATCTGTCTGAGGAAGAATAATGGTAAACTCCTCGCCTCCATAACGACATACATAGTCCATTTTACGGGATTGGTTTTTTATCAGGGTAGCCAATTCCTTTAAGATCTTATCTCCTGACTGATGGCCAAGGCTGTCATTGTAGATTTTAAAGTCATCAATATCTAACATGATTAAACTAAGGGGCTGATTGGTGGCCCTTGCTTTTTCTAATTCTGTATGTAAAAGATATTGAAAATGACCATGATTCCATAGTTCGGTAAGGGAATCGGTATGACTACGCAAGACTGTTTTTTCATAAAGCTGGGAATTTTCGATCGCTAGCCCTGCCTGGTTTGCTAACATAATTAACATGCGCATATCGTCTTTAGTAATTGGCTTATGGGTGATAAAGTTATCTGCCAGAATTACCCCATTTACCTTGTCCTTGGCTTTTAAAGGCACCACTACGATCTCTTCCGTAGATAATAATTGAATTAAGGGGTCGTCGCGATAATTCTGTAAGGTCTCTTTAGTTAGATGAAGAGGCATTCCATCTAAGACGCTTAAGGCTAATAGACCTCCCTTCTGTTCAATAAGGGGTATCTTCATCCTTCTTATCTGTTGGTTAAAACCCGAACCTACCATATGATGGGAGAATTTGTAGGCATTAATAAGATCATCAAAACCCATTCTTTCTTGTTCAATCTGAGTCCATATGCGGTTTGCATCCTCAGCAGATTCAGGACCAATCGCCATTTTTCCTTCAATAATATTTTCCTTTTCATTTACTAAAAAAAGGATGGCGCGGTTAAAACCTAATCCTAAATGCGCGGTCACCCCGGTAAGGATAATGTAGAGGATTTCATCCAATTTTAGGGTGGTACGCATGGCATTGGATATCTCATAAAGGATAGCTAGCTCTGCCCGTGTACGCTCAACCTCTTGTTTAAGTTTTGTTATTTCATCTATCATAATAAATTAAATTTAACATATTTTATGCAGACTGTCAAGCCAAGCTATAAAGCTATGCTTGACTTTTTTTATAGGTAACGTAAAATAAATTTCTAAAATGTATAAGGTAGTCTTTACCTTTACTAAGAAAGGTCTTTTAAGATATATCTCACATTTAGACCTAATGCGTTTGTTTATGCGGGCAATGCGGCGAGCAGATCTGCCATTTAAAATAACCGAAGGCTTCAGTCCACACCCTAAGTTAAGTATCAGAAGGGCATTAAAACTAGGTTTAGAAAGCGAGCATGAAGAAGCGGTAGTGGTCTTAAAAGAATTTATCAGCCCGCAGGATTTTAGAGAAAGGCTCCAGAAGCAGTTGCCCGCAGGGATCATTATAAAAGAGATAACTATTTTATAATATGGCAAGAGAAATTCTGATCAATGTTGAACCGCAGGAAAAAAGGGTAGCGATAGTAGAGAACGGTATTCTCCAGGAGTACTACATAGAGCGACCTTCGGATAAAACCATTGTGGGTAATATCTATAAAGGGATAATCGATACGGTTTTACCATCTTTAGGAGCTACCTTTGTAGATATCGGTTTTTCTAAAAAAGGGTTTCTTTATTTATCGGAGATAGAGTCGGTTTTTGAGTCATTGGATTTACCCCGTAAGGTTTTACTACCTGAGCTAAAAAAAGGACAGGAGATTTTAGTCCAGGTGGTAAAGGAACAGTTTGGGACAAAAGGACCAAGGCTTTCTACCCGTATTGGACTAGCAGGAAGATATTTGGTTTTGTTGCCTCTGGAAAACCATATTGGGGTTTCGCGCAGGATTGAGGATGAGGCAGAGAGAAGACGCTTAAGACAGCTATTCAGTGAATTAAGATTAACTAAGGATGTGGGTTTTATTGTGCGCACCGCTGCTAGTGGTAAGTCAAAACTGGAGCTTTTGCGGGATGCGCAGTTTCTCTATAAATTATGGAAGAGACTGTCTAAATTAATCCAGAAAAAACCCGCACCCAGTTTAATCTATGAAGAATATGACCTTACCTTGAGGGTTATTCGGGATTCATTTACTGATGATGTTTCAAGGTTAATTGTGGATTCTAAACCTGAATATTTGCGGATTAAACGATTTATGCGCACCTTTCTAAATTATTTAACCCCACGGGTAGAGCTATATAAAGGAAATGATCTATTTGAGGATAAGGATATTGAAAGGCAGATTAATAAAATTTTTGAGAATCGAGTTTATCTTAAATCTGGAGCCTATATTATAATTGAGCCTACGGAAGGACTGGTGGTGATTGATGTAAATAGCGGAGGTTTTAAAAAGAAATTGGATCAAGAAGAGATGGCCTTTAGGGTAAATTGTGAGGCAGCAGGTGAGATTGCGCGTCAGTTAATCTTACGGGACTTAGGAGGGATTATTGTTATTGATTTTATTGATATGGTAAAAGAAGAGCATCGTCAAGAAGTGCTTAAGGTGTTAAAAAAGGCTTTAAATAAGGATAGAGCAAGGTATGATATCTTAGGTATCTCGCCCTTTGGTTTGGTTGAGATGACCCGAGAAAAAGTGCATAAGACCGTTCAAATGCTTGCCTATCAGAACTGTCCTTATTGCCAAGGAAAGGGCAAGGTTAAATCACCACTTACTATGGCTATATATGTCTTAAAAGAATTAAAAAGATATCTCAGAGAGAAGCCTCAGAGACAGGTAAGTATTACCGCCTGTCCAGAGGTAATCGATGAACTCTTAAAAAACAAAGAGGGCTTGAAAGTAATAGAGGATAGTTTTAAGACCAGGATTGATCTTAGGCCTGAACACTCCTTTCATATAGAAGAGGTAAGGATTAGTTAGTTTCCTCCTACCCTCTCTTTTTAGTATTTCTTTAATAACCTATTATGTTGACAGAGGATAATTTATAATATATAATCATTCCGAAGAGTCTTTGTTATTTTTAACCGATACAAAGTAATATGGAGATAGAAGAGATTATCAAGCAGAGAAAGAAGAAGTTGGATTCTTTAAGAGCAAAGGGTATCCCGGTTTACCAACAGAGGTTTTTAAAGAAGGACCAGATTAAAGAGGTTTTAGAGGATTTTCAGGTGGGTAGGCAGGTTAACCTCTGCGGAAGGATTATGGCAAAGCGTTCCCATGGCAAGGCTTTGTTTTTAGATTTAAAGGATAGTTCGGGAAAGATTCAATTATACATAAAGACAGATTTTATCGGTGAGCAAAAATTTGCACTTTTAGAAGATATGGATGTTGCTGATATTATTGGGGTTAAGGGCGAACTTTTTGTTACCCGCAGCGGAGAGCGTTCGGTGAAGGTAGAGGATTTTTTAATCTTATCTAAGGCATTAAGACCCCTACCTGAAAAATGGCATGGGCTAAGGAATGTGGAATTACGCTATCGACAGCGCTATTTAGATCTTCTTAGTAATGAAGAGGTAAAAAACATATTCTTGATGCGTTCAAGGATAATCAAGGTAATTAGAGATTTCTTAGACCAAAAGGGATTCCTTGAGGTGGAAACACCGATGATGCATCCTATTGCTGGAGGTGCTACAGGAAGACCTTTTAAAACCTATCATAATGAATATGGTATGGATTTGTATTTAAGGATTGCCCCGGAATTATATCTTAAGCGACTTTTAGTGGGAGGGTTTGAGAAGATCTATGAGATAAATCGTAGTTTTAGGAATGAGGGGATCTCTGCCAGACATAATCCTGAATTTACCATGCTGGAGGTTTATTTAGCCTACGCTAATTATGAGGATATGATGGAACTAACTAAGGATTTAATTATCTCTGTAGCTAAACAGGTCTTAGGAAAAACTGATTTTGTCTATCAAGGCAAAAAGATAGATTTAAGCAAACCTTGGCAGAAATTATCTTTTGCTCAATTGGTAAAAGAGAGGTTTGGTATTCAACCCGAAGATACACTGGAGGTTGCACTTGAGAAGTTAAAAGAGAAAGGTTTTGCTAAAGAGTCAATGCGGCTGAGTCGTTCTCAGGTGGCTAAGATTATTGAGGAGGTTTTAGAAGAACAAATAGAGTGCAATCCTACTTTTGTCATAGATTACTTTGCTAATCTTTGTCCCCTAGCACAGACTAAAAAAGAAGAGCCTTTAATCTCAGAAAGATTCGAATTATATATCGCAGGATTAGAACTCGCTAACGCATATTCGGAGTTAAATGACCCGATAAAACAAAGAGAGCGTTTTCAACAGGAGCTTAAGGAGTTAGACCAAGATGAAAAAAAAGAACTGGATGAGGATTATATTTTAGCATTAGAATATGGTATGCCACCGGCGGGTGGTTTAGGTATTGGGATAGATAGATTGGTAATGCTTTTTACTGACCAACCCTCAATTAGGGATGTAATTCTTTTTCCTTTACTTAGAGCGGAGGGTAAATAAATATGTTAACCGAGCTGTGGATAAGTCAGCGTTATATGAGGTCAAGAAAGAAAGAAAAGATTATCTCTTTTACTGCTTTTATTTCTATTATTGGTGTAGCAGTTGGGGTAGCGGTCTTAATTATAGTTATTTCGGTAATGAGTGGATTCGATAATTATCTTCAGGATAAGATGCTGGGTACGCATGCACATTTAATTATAGAATTTTATCCGGGATATAATCAAGCGTATAAGCTCATTGAGGATTTAAAGAGAAAACCAAATATCATTGCTCTTTCCCCGATTATTATTGGTCAGGCATTTATCCAGCAATCTAATCAGATAATCGGGCTTGATTATCGGGGGATTGACCCTGAACTTACACCACGCATCACTAAGATAAAGGAGTATATAAAATATGGCAGTCTCGATCTTAAAAACAATGAGGTGCTTATTGGAGAGGAGTTGGCCTTGAGATTAGGTTTGGGATTAGCAGATACAATTACCCTTATCTCTCCGGTTACCTTAAGGCCTATGGAATTTAAGGTGAAGGGAATATTTAATACGGGTATGTATCTTTATGATTCCGGTTTAGTTATGACGAATATAAAATCAGCACAGGATTTTTTTAAAATGGGGGATATGGTTAATGCGATAGGGATTAAGGTAGATAAGCTCTACCAGGTAGAAAAGATTAAAAAAGACCTGTTTGATAATTTGGGTAACCTGGGAGCATATCAGATAAGAACCTGGATGGATATAAATCGTAATTTTCTAAATGCTTTAAGACTAGAAAAAATTGTGATGTTTATTGTGGTGGCAATGACTGTAGTGGTAGCTGCCTTTGGAATTATTAGTACATTGATGATGGCGGTAATGAGCAAGATTAGGGATATCGGGATCCTGCGTTCAACCGGAGCAAAGGCAAAGAGCATACTCCAGATATTTGTTTTTCAAGGGTTATGTATTGGAATAATCGGGATTATCTTAGGGGTTTTTAGCGGGGTATCCCTTTCGCTTTCTTTAAATAAGATTATTGATTTTATTTCTCATCTCATTGGCAGGAGTTTAATCCCCAAGGATATTTATTACTTCGACCGCATTCCTACCCACTTTAGTCCTTGGGATATTACTGCCATTGTTATTGCTACTTTGGTAATTAGTTTTTTGGCAAGTATATATCCTGCACTTTATGCGGTACGCATCAATCCTAGTCAGGCGATTAGGCATGAATGATTATATTGTGGAGACAAAAGCCTTATATAAAAGTTTTAATATGGATGGCTATAAGCTGGAGGTGCTTAAAGGAATAAATCTTATGGTCAAAAAAAATGAATTTCTGGCCATTCAAGGGCCTTCTGGAGCAGGTAAGTCTACGCTTTTGCATATCCTAGGAGGTTTAGAGAACCCTACCGCAGGTAAGGTATTATTTGAGGGCACGGATATTTATCGCTTAAGCGAAGAAGAGCTTACCAGATTTAGAAATCAAGCTATAGGTTTTGTATTTCAGTTTTATCATCTTTTGCCGGAATTTAACGCCCTGGAGAATGTTTTATTACCCAGTTTATTTAGAAGCTGGTGGGAGAGAAAGAAGGCCTCCGATTATGCCAAGAAGCTTTTAAAAACCTTAGGTTTATCCAATCGTATGTTTCATAAACCTAATGAGTTATCAGGAGGTGAACAACAACGGGTGGCAATTGCCCGTGCTTTGATTAATCAACCCCGGCTTTTGATTTGTGATGAACCCACGGGAAATTTAGATTCAGAAAACGGCAAAAATATCTTAAGTCTTCTAAAGAAGATTAATCAAGACAACCCTACTACGATTATTTTGGTAACCCATGAAAAAGAGATAGCGCAAGTAGCGGATCGGGTGGTTTATCTTAAAGATGGCTTATTGATGAATTAAAGAGGGAGGCGGATAAGATGAAGGTCTATATTAATGGGAGGTTTTATGAAAAACAAGATGCTAAGATTTCTGTCTTTGATCATGGGCTTTTATACGGTGATGGTGTTTTTGAAGGGATTCGTACATATAATCGCTTAGTGTTTAAATTAGAAGAACACATTGATCGACTTTTTGAGTCCGCACATACAATTATGTTAGAGATTCCGATGAGTAAACAACAGTTGATAGATGCAGTTATCCAAACCCTAAAGGAAAATAGATTAAAAGATGCTTATATAAGGTTAATTGTTACACGGGGAGAAGGGGATTTAGGGCTTGACCCGCGAAAATGTAAAGGTAATGCTACGGTAATAATTATTGCGGATAAGATAATACTTTATCCGCAAAGGTTATATAAAGAGGGTCTTGCAATCATTACTGTGCCGACAGTGAGGAATCTACCCGAGGCATTAAATCCTCAGATAAAATCCCTTAATTACTTAAATAATATTTTAGCTAAGATTGAAGCAATAAATGCAGGATGCGAAGAAGCAATTATGCTTGATTTCTTAGGTTATGTAGCAGAATGTACCGGAGATAATATCTTTATTGTTAAGCGCGGTCATCTCTACACACCACCTCAATGCATGGGAACCTTAAGGGGTATTACGCGGGATACGGTCTTAGAGATTGCTCGAAAGGAAAAAATCCCTGTCCATGAACATGTGCTTACGCGTCATGAACTTTATATTTCTGATGAATGTTTTCTTACAGGCACCGCTGCTGAGATTATCCCAGTAGTAAAGGTCGATGGTCGGATTATCGGGACAGGCAAACCCGGTAAGTTGACATTGAATCTGATGAAGAGATTTAAAGAACTTACCAGGAAGGAAGGGGTAAGATATTAAAAGGAGAAGAATATGCTCTGTGGTATCTGTGGTAAAAATCAAGCTACTGTACATTTAACGGAGATAATTGATGATCAAGTAAGTGAGTTGCATCTTTGCGAGGAATGTGCCAGACAGAAAAGTGCGGAGATGGAACAGCAGTTTAGTCTGGGTGATCTTTTAGGTGGCTTAGCAGAGTTTGAAAAACCTCCTAAGGATCTTGAGACGGTTTCCCTAAAATGCTCTAACTGCGGGCTTAGTTATACAGATTTTAAAAAGATTGGACGCTTAGGTTGTAGTGAATGTTATTTTACCTTTAAAAAGTATCTTGGCCCTCTCTTAAAAAGAATCCATGGTTCAAGCACACATTATGGCAAGAGCCCATTTATTTCAATTAAGGTTTCACAGAAAAAACCTGAATTACTTCAACAATTACGCGCAAGACTTCAAAGGGCAATTGAGATGGAGGCATTTGAGGAGGCAGCTAAGATTAGAGATCAGATTAAGGAGTTAGAAAAGAAAATACTAGATAACCATAAACAAAAGGAATAGCTATGAATCTTAATGATTTACTTAAACATACCAGTGAATGGCTAAAAGGAAGCGGTCCCCATTCCGATATTGTTCTTTCTAGTCGGATCCGCTTAGCCAGAAATTTAGATAAGATTCCCTTTCCTCACTGGGCAAATAAGAAACAAGCAGAGGCAGTACTTAACCAGGTAGAGGAGGCGATAAGCAAGATAGATTATCTTAGAAAATCAAAATGTTTTAGATTAGCTGAACTCGATGGAATAGATAAGCAATTTTTGGTGGAAAGACACCTTGTATCCTATGAACATACCCAGAAGACCGATTATAAAGCAGTGGTGATTGATGAAGATGAGATTTTGGCAATTATGATTAATGAGGAGGACCACCTGAGGATTCAAGTAATGCAGTCGGGTTTTAATCTTTTTGAGGCTTGGAATATTATTAGTCAGATAGATGATGCTTTAGCTAAAGAGTTAAACTTTGCTTTTACTTCAGAATGGGGCTATCTTACTGCTTGCCCTACTAATACCGGCACGGGTATGCGTGCTTCAGTAATGCTGCATCTTCCTGCCTTAGTAATGACGCGTCAGATAAATCGGGTATTATCGGCAGTAGCTAAATTAAGTTTTACTACACGCGGATTATATGGTGAGGGTACCCAGGCAACAGGTAATTTATTTCAGATTTCCAATCAGGTATCTTTAGGTCACAGTGAGATCGAAATAATTGAGAATCTTAGCGGTCTTATTAGACAGGTGATTGAACAAGAGAATCAAGCGCGTCAGACAATGCTTAATCGCAATTGGGCAATGATAGAAGACAGGGTTAATCGTAGTTTAGGGATTCTTAAAAGTGCCCATATTATCTCCAGTCAAGAAACACTGGAGTTATTATCCATGGTAAGGATGGGATGCGATTTAGGTATAATCAAAAATATCAATCGCAGTATAATAAATGAGTTATTTATTATTACCCAACCCGCACATCTACAGAAAATAGAAAATAAGAAGCTTTCTACTGAAGAGAGGGATATTAAACGGGCAAATCTTATCCGAGAAAAACTAATAGGTAAATAATCAATTCCTGATTAATTAAATATAAACTTGATAATTTAAAACAGGAGGTAAGATTATGTTTAATCGTTTTACGGAAAGAGCAAGAAAGGTAATCATCTTAGCTAAAGAGGAAGCCAGACGTTTTAATCATGATTATATTGGCACAGAGCATATACTTTTAGGTCTGATTCGAGAAGGGGAAGGGGTAGCAGCTACTGTTTTGCAAAAGATGGGGGTATCCTTGGAGAATATCCGTTTAGAGATTGAAAAGTTAGTTCAACCCGGTCCAACTACTCAAATCATTGGAGATATCCCATTTACTCCGCGTGCTAAAAAAGCCTTAGAATTAGCTGCTGAAGAAGCGCGTGCCTTAGGTCATAATTACATTGGTACGGAGCATCTTTTGTTAGGACTTCTGCGTGAAGGAGAAGGTATAGCTTCTCAGGTACTTTTGAATTTAGGTTTAGATTTAAATATGGTAAGAAATGAGGTAATGGAGATTTTAGGTTCCGCATTGCCTTCTTTTGGTCAGAGTTCCACTAAGACAAAGACCCCTGCCTTAGATGCCTTTGGAAGGGATTTAACTGCTTTAGCAAGGGAGAATAAACTTGACCCGGTTATAAATCGACGGAATGAGATTGAACGGGTTATTCAGATATTAAGTAGACGTACAAAGAATAATCCCGTTCTTTTAGGTGAAGCGGGTGTGGGAAAGACAGCGATTGTAGAAGGTTTAGCTCAGGCAATTGTGGCAGGAAATGTTCCTGAGGTATTAAAAAATAAAAGGATTGTGATTCTGGATTTAGCATTAATGGTAGCGGGCACGAAGTATCGGGGACAGTTTGAGGAAAGGATTAAGGCGGTAATGGAGGAGATAAAGCGTTCTCAAGATGTGATCATTTTTATTGATGAGTTACATACCTTAGTTGGCGCAGGCGCCGCAGAGGGAGCAATCGATGCCTCCAATATCTTAAAGCCCGCACTTTCTCGTGGCGAGATTCAATGTATTGGAGCAACCACTATGGATGAGTATCGAAAATATGTAGAAAAAGATGCTGCTTTAGAAAGACGATTTCAAACAATTATCGTTGAACCACCGACAGTTGAACAGACCATTGAGATTTTAAAGGGTTTACGCGATAAATATGAAGCCCATCATCGTGTAGTCTTTAAAGATGAGGCATTAGAGGCAGCAGCAAAGTTAGCTGACCGTTATATCTCAGGAAGATTTCTTCCCGATAAGGCAATTGATTTAATCGATGAGGCAGGTTCGCGGGCCAGATTAAATGTGCTTATTGTCCCCCCGGAGATTAAAAAATTAGAGGAAAAACTTGAATCGATAAGAAAAGAAAAAGAAGCTTATATAAAATCTCAAGATTTTGAGAAGGCAGCCGCCTTGCGGGATCAGGAAAGGCAGATACGCCAACAGCTGGAGCAACTTAATCGAGAATGGTCACAGGCCAAAGATAAGATGCGGCCGGTAGTGGGTGAAGAGGATATCGCGCGGATTGTTTCGCAGTGGACAGGTATTCCCATATTTAGATTGGAAGAAAAGGAAAGCGAAAAATTACTTAAGATAGAAGATGAGCTGCATAAGCGTGTCGTAGGTCAGGAGGAAGCAATCTCGGCGATCGCCCATGCAGTAAGACGCTCGCGGGCAGGGATAAAGGATCCTAAAAGACCGATTGGCTCTTTTATCTTTCTTGGCCCAACGGGGGTAGGCAAGACCCTTCTTGCTAGAGCCTTAGCTGAGTTTATGTTTGGTGATGAAAATGCACTTTTACAATTGGATATGTCGGAGTATATGGAAAAATTTAATGTTTCGCGTTTAATCGGTGCACCACCTGGATATGTGGGCTACGAAGAGGGCGGACAACTTACGGAAAGGGTAAGACGCAGACCTTACTCTGTAATTCTTTTAGATGAAATTGAGAAGGCGCATCCCGATGTATTTAATCTATTACTTCAGGTCTTTGAAGATGGAAGGCTTACGGATAGCTTTGGTAGAAAAGTAGATTTTAGAAATACGATTGTGATAATGACCTCCAATGTAGGCGCTGAGCTTATTCGTAAGAGTGGTTCTTTAGGATTTAAGACTCAAAAAGAAGAGATTACCTATCAAGAGATGAAGGAAAAATTATTAGAGGAGGTAAAGCGTACATTTAAGCCTGAGTTTTTAAACCGCATAGATGACATTATTGTATTTCGACCTTTAGCAAAAGAGGATTTGGAGCGGATTGTAGATATTGAACTGGGTTATGTAGCGGAAAGACTTAAGGAACAGAATATCTCTTTAGAGATCACCCCGCAAGCAAAGGAGTTTTTAATTGAAAAGGGTTTTGATCCGGTCTTTGGAGCTAGGCCACTTAAAAGAACCATTCAAAGATTCTTAGAAGACCCTTTGGCATCAGATATAATTGCCAAAAGATTCAAAGAGGGCTCAAAGGTAAGGGTCCTGCGCAAAAACGATGAATTGATATTTAGTGAATGAAAGAAAATATTTTAATTCCGGTTAAAAAAATAATTGCATTTTTATATATGCTGGGAGGTCTGGTTAACTTAATTATCCAGACATTTTACTGGATATTTATTCCACCCTTTAAAAAGGAACGTATTCTTTACCAGGCAAAAAGAGCAGGTTTTGACAGTCTTCCTTTAATTTCTCTCATTGCTTTATTTATTGGAATTATTATGGCTTTACAGACTGCTTATCAATTACAACGTTTAGGTTCGGAGATGTATATTGCCAGTATCGTGGCTCTTTCTTTGGTAAGGGAATTGGGGCCGGTAATTACTGCCTTAGTGGTAGCAGGAAGGGTGGGAGCAGCTATCACTGCCGAGATCGGCTCCATGCAGGTAACCGAGCAGATCGATGCTTTACAGACTTTAGCCACAAATCCTATAAAGTATCTGGTGGTACCCCGTTTTTTGGCTTTAAGTTTTATGGTTCCCATACTTACTCTTTATGCAGATATTGTAGGGATTTTTGGAGGTTACCTTATCTGTTTTTTGAAATTGAATGTTTCTTCGAGTATGTATCTTAATTTAACCTTCGATTCATTATTGTTTAAGGATCTGTTTAGTGGTTTATTTAAGGCCTTCTTTTTTGGAATGATCATTGCTTTAGTAAGTTGCTATGAAGGTTTTAATGTTGAAGGTGGAGCAGAGGGTGTAGGAAGGGCAACTACCCGCGCAGTGGTAACCACCTTTATTTTGATTATTGCTTGCGATTGCTTCTTTACTGCCCTTTTTTATTTTATCTTTCCTTAAGATGATAGAGATAATAGAGCTAAGTAAATCTTTTAATAACCATAAGGTTCTTGATAATTTAAGCCTAAGGGTGGATAAGGGTTCCACCTGTGTAGTGATTGGTCGCTCAGGCTGTGGTAAGAGTGTTTTATTGAAACATATTATCGGGATCTTAAAGCCGGATAAAGGTAAGATCTTTATAGATGGGAAGGAGGTTACTACTTTAAAAGAAAAGGAGCTGAATCAATTACGTCTAAAGATTGGAATGGTTTTTCAGGGTGGGGCGCTTTTTGATTCACTTACGGTAGAGGAGAATGTGGGTTTTGGTCTTACGGAGCATAATCAAATTAAATCTGAAGAGCTTGAAGAAAGGATTAATGAGTCTCTGCGTTTGGTGGGTTTAGAGGGGATAAAACATCTTATGCCTTCAGAATTAAGTGGGGGAATGAAAAAACGTGTGGCTTTAGCAAGAGCGATATGTATTCGGCCCGAGATTATCCTTTACGATGAACCTACCACCGGGGTAGATCCTATTACTGCTGACGGCATTAATACCCTTATTCGCAATCTTCATGATAAACTAAAGGTTACCTCTATAGTAGTAACCCATGATATGAAGAGTGCTTATAAGATAGCAGATAAGATTGCTATGCTTTATCAGGGAAGGATTATTGCCGAGGGTTCTCCTTCTCAGATTCAGAACACAGACAATCCAGTTGTTTATCAATTTATTAATGGTTTAGCCGAAGGTCCAATAACGGAAATGGAGGCGGTATATGGTCTTTGGTAAATCTAGTTTAGAATTAAAGGTAGGAATATTTGTTTTTGTAGGTTTAATTATCTTGGCAACTTTTGTTTTACTGATCGGGAATTTTAAAACCTGGACATCCGGTTATCGGATTAATTTTGTTTTTAATTTTGTAAATGGGGTAAAAATTGGAGCGCCGATAAGGTTTGCAGGTGTAGATGTCGGTGAAGTAAGACAGATAAGATTTATTTTTAATCCCAAAGAATCAAAAACTAAAGTTAATATAGAGGGATGGATAAATAAAGAGGTAATGATTCCGCGTGATTCTACAGTATGGGTTAATACCTTAGGTCTGTTAGGAGAAAAGTATATTGAGATTATGCCTGGTAAAGATTTCCAAAATATCTTGGCTAAAGATGGGAGCTTAGAAGGTGTCGATCCTGTACCTATGCATGAGGTAGCGGTGTTAGCAAGGAATATAGCGGATGACTTAGAAACGATTATCCAGCGAATAAAGGATAAGGAAGGAACTATTGGCAGGCTTCTTTATGATAATAGGTTATATCAGGAAATAGCAGAGATGATAAAGAATAAAGAGGGTACTATTGGTAAATTATTCTATGATGATTCTCTTTATAAAGAGATAGAGGCTTTGATAAAGGATTTAAGGCAACATCCCTGGAAATTACTTAAGAGAACAAAGCAATGAAGGCCAAGACTATATTTACCTGTCAGGGTTGCGGTTATCAATCTCCTAAATGGTTAGGAAGATGTCCTGATTGTAACAGCTGGAATTCTTTTGTAGAAGAAGATTACACTATCCCTAAGGCCAAATCTAAGGAAAGAACCGCACTTTATAAAGATGAACCCGTCTTATTAAAGGATGTGGAGGTGAAAGAATCTCATCGCTTAAAGACAGGGATATTAGAGCTGGATCGGGTATTAGGCGGAGGGATTGTGCCGGGTTCAGTAATACTAATTGGCGGAAATCCGGGGATTGGTAAATCTACAATCTCCTTGCAGGTCTGCAATCAATTAATTCAACAAGAAAAAACAGTATTATATGTAAGTGGCGAGGAGTCTGTTAGTCAAACAAAATTAAGGGCTAAACGATTAGGCGCAGGGATAGATGGAAGGCTTTATATTGTAAATCAGACGGATTTGTCCTTTATTGTAGAATATATTAATCGACTTAATCCCGATGTGGTATTTGTTGATTCGATACAAGTGCTTTTTGAGCCTTCCATTAATTCTTCGCCGGGTAGTGTCAGTCAGGTAAGGGAATGTGCTGGTATTCTTACGCAATTAGCAAAGACAAAAGGGATATCTGTCTTTATTATCGGTCATGTAACTAA
>JAMWCL010000046.1 GCA_023819035.1 Candidatus Omnitrophota bacterium | reverse complement strand
GTAGTAAATGTCCTGGGATAAGTGCCTGAGCGGACATCTCCTGTAAGTTACGCTTTACATATTGCCATTGCTTTGGTAAAGTATCCTTAGAGAAGTTTACTGTGCGAAAGATATTTTACATTATCTTAGGAGACAGTCCCAAGTTTTTGGCAAGAGGAGAAAAACCTTTTGGCGCAAGATGTGTTTAAGTTAATCAATTATATCATCAGGGATAATCTATTCTCACCAATAAGAGATTCTATCTCCTGAATCAATTCCTCACTTGGCTCAACGAAAAGTTCTTCTCCTACGATTAACTGGATTCTTGATTTAGCAGGTGTACTTATGTGCAAATAGACAGGCACCTTACCATGAAAAGAAGCAAGCAGTTCCTTTAGACTGGCAAAAAGGTTATCTTTTATTCCGGAAAGATTTATATTTATTGCTGAGATCAATCGGTAAGCCTCTTCAATAGGAAAAAGGTCATTAGCAATAATCTTTGGCGCCTCTTCTCTTAGATTAATCCTTCCTTTCACTAATACCACGGTATTAGGCTGAATAAATCTAAAGACCTTCTGAAAAACCTGAGGAAAGACCAAGACCTCTACCTCTGCCTTTAAATCCTCCAATTTTAAGATCGCCATCTTCTCCTGCTTTGCCCGGGTAAAGGTCTGTTTTACCTTCGCGATTAGCCCGACTACCTTTATCTCCGCGTTGTCCTCACATTGATTAAGATTAGAGATTGAAATGTGGGTGAATCTCTTTAGTTGATTAGCATAGCGGGCTAGAGGATGACCGCTTATATAAAAACCTAACATCTCCTTTTCAAAAGCTAAAAGTTGTGGTTCAGGCCATTCCCTTACATTGGGTAAATTATTTATAATCTTTTGAAAATTAATACCTTGAGACAATAATCCTTGCTCAAAGAAGGACAGCTGACCTTTGGTTTTTTCTCTTTGAATCCTTGAAGAATATTCAAGGATAGTCTCTAATCCTGCTACCATCTGAGCACGGGGAAGGGTAAAGCAATCTAAGGTACCTGATTTTATCAAGCTTTCTAAGACCTTTTTATTAACCAATCTCAAATCGATTCGCTGACAGAGGTCTTCTAAGGAATCAAAGCGACCTTTTTCTCTTGCCTCAAGGATAGAATCAATTGCACCCCTTCCTACATTCTTTATAGCTAAAAGCCCAAACCTTATCGTATCTTTATCTCCCACCTTAAATTCCGCATAACTTTCATTTATATCGGGGGGTAAAACCTTAATCCCCATTCTATTTGCCTCATTAACATATTCTACAATCTTATCAGTATTATCCCATTCAGAATTTAAAAGCGCGGTCATAAATTCTACAGGAAAATTGGCTTTCAGATAGGCAGTGCGATATGAGATTAAGGCATAAGCAGTAGAGTGACTTTTATTAAAACCATATCCCGAAAAGTACTCTATCAGGTTAAAAATTCTTTCCGCCACATTTTTATTTATCTTGTTCTTAACGCAGCCAGTAATAAAATTATTCCTCTGGCGCTCCATCACCTCAGGGATCTTTTTACTCATCGCCCGGCGAAGAAGATCTGCTTGGGTCATACTAAAGCCTGCAAGGTTAGAGGCGATCTGCATAATCTGCTCCTGATAAACGATTATGCCATAGGTTTCTTTTAAAACCGCCTCCAACTTAGGGTGATCATATTTTATGAGTGAGCAATTATGCTTGCGTTGCATAAAATCATCGACCGTACCCGAACCCAATGGGCCGGGCCGATAAAGAGCTAAAAGGGCAATTAAATCCTCGAATCTGGTAGGCTTAAGCTTTCTTAGTAAATCACGCATCCCCGAACTTTCTAACTGAAATACCCCTAAAGTCTGCGCAGAAGCCAAAAGCTCATAGGTGCGTGCGTCATCCAAAGGCACATTGTTTATATCGATATCTTTTCCCTGTGTTTTCTTAATCGTTTTTATAGTATTATCTATAACAGTAAGGGTTCTTAGACCTAAAAAGTCTACCTTTAGCAGGCCTATCTTTTCTAAGACATTCATACTGTAACCGGTGGTTATTTGGTCATCCTGGGTTTTAAATAAAGGCATATAATTATATAGTGGTTTATCGGCAATTACCACTCCTGCCGCATGTACAGAAGCATGGCGATGCAATCCCTCTAAAGCCATCGCAGTATCAATAAGACGATTTACCTGGGGATCGTTTTTATATAACTGTTTTAATTCTGCTTCTGTGTCCAGGGTCTGCTTTAAGGTTATATCAGGTTCCGGAGGAATCATCTTAGCAATTCGGTCAACCTCCGCGTAGCTTAAACCCATTACCCTGCCTACATCCCTTACTACCGCCCTTGCCTGCATAGTACCAAAGGTAATAATCTGTGCAACATTCTCCTGACCATATTTTTTAGTTACATAATCAATAACCTCTTGTCTTCTCTCATAGCAGAAGTCTATATCTATATCAGGCAGGCCTATTCTTTCTGGATTAAGAAAACGCTCGAATAAAAGACCATATTTTAAGGGATCTATATCGGTAATCCCTAAAAGATAACTCACTAAACTTCCTGAAGCCGATCCCCTTCCTGGCCCTACCGTAATCCCTTTACTTTTGGCATAATGAATAAAATCCCAGACAATTAAAAAGTAACTGATAAACCCCATCTGTTTAATAATCGTTAATTCATGTTCCATCCTTTTAGTTATTGCTTCCGTAACCACAGGATATCTCTTTTTCAAACCCGCTTCACACAACTCCCTTAAGAACTCCTCTTTGGTTTTGTTAACCGGTGGCTCATACTTGGGTAAATGAATCTGAGAAAAGTCCAACTCTAAGTTACAGCAATCAGCGATCTCCAATGTATTGGTAATTGCCTCAGGGGCATAACTAAAGAGCTGTTGCATCTGTTGGGGTGATTTAAAATAAAACTCATTGGTTTGGAAGCGTAATCTATTAGGGTCATTTAAGGTTGTCTGGGTCTGGATACAGAGCAGAATCTCATGATTCTTAGCATCCTCTTGGAGAAGATAATGGACATCATTGGTAGCCACAAGCGGGATATTTAATTCCTTAGATATCTTCATTAAACCCTCATTGACAATCTTCTGTTCAGGGATACCATTTTCCTGAAGCTCTAAATAGAAATTACCTTTTTTAAAGATATGCAAGAATTCATCCGCTACCTTTAAAGCATCGTTAAATCTTCTCTGTTGCAGAAGCACTGGTATCTCTCCTTTAAGGCAGGCGCTTAAACCAATAAGACCATCTGAATATTGGGCAAGCACCTCCTTATCAACCCTTGGTCGGTAATAGAATCCTTCCAGATATCCAATAGAGACAAGGCGCATTAAGTTATGGTAGCCTACCTCATCCTTAACTAAGATTAAAAAATGATAGGAGGCTTCTTCTATACCGCCTGTATTTTTTTCGAAACGACTGCCCGGAGCAATGTAAAGTTCACAACCAATAATAGGTTTTATACCTGCATTCTGGGCTTCAAGATAAAATTCTATGACTCCAAACATATTTCCATGGTCAGTAATTGCTAAGGAATACATCTTATATTTGTTTGCTAATTCTAAAAGTTGTTTAATCCGGCAGGCGCCATCAAGGAGGCTATACTGGGTATGGAGATGTAAATGGACAAACTCACTGTGGGGCATCTATCAAAATTTAAGTTATTCCCATTCAATGGTGGCGGGAGGCTTAGAGGAGATATCGTAGACTACCCGGTTTACTCCCTTCACCTCATTGATAATCCGATTAGAGATTTTTTCTAATACCTCATAAGGTAATCTTACCCAATCTGCAGTCATCCCATCGATGCTGGAGACACAACGAATAGCCACTACATTCTCATAGGTCCGCTCATCCCCCATTACCCCTACACTTTTTATTGGCAGTAAGATTGCAAAGGATTGCCAGACCTGTTCATATAAACCTGCATTTTTTATTTCCTCAATCACCCGGCGATCAACCTCGCGCAAAAGATTTAATCTTTTCTCGGTAACCTCACCGATAATCCTTATCGCCAAGCCGGGCCCGGGAAAAGGTTGACGATAAATGATACTGTCAGGAAGGTTTAGTTCCTTAGCGAGCTGACGCACCTCATCTTTAAATAACTCCTTGAGGGGTTCCAAAAGCTTTAATCTCATATGTAAAGGCAGACCCCCTACATTATGATGACTCTTAATCCGACAGGAAGGAGCGCCCGCAGGAGATCTAGATTCGATTACATCAGGATACAGTGTACCTTGGGCTAGGTACTTTACACCCTTTATCTTCTTGGCTTCCTCCTCAAAAGTCTTTACAAATTCCTCTCCAATAATCTTTCTTTTTTCTTCCGGATCAATTACGCCTTTTAAGCGAGAAAGAAAATTCTTTTTTCTATCTAAGTATACAAAATTGAGATGAAAGTAATCTCTAAATACCTTTTTTATCTGTTGGGGCTCATCCTTACGTAATAATCCGTTATCTATAAAGATGCATCTTAGATTCTTACCGATGGCTTTATGAATCAAAAGAGCAGTAACTGAAGAATCTACCCCTCCACTTAAGCCCAAGACTACCTTATTCTTTCCTACTGTCTTTTTAATATTCTCTATTGACTCCTTAATAAATGACTCCATCGTCCAGCGCGCAAGACAACCACAGATCTTAAAAAGAAAATTACTTATAATCTGGTCACCCCGCTCAGTATGGGTTACCTCGGGATGAAAAAGAACCCCGAATATCTTTTTTTGCGGATGGGAGATACCGGCGATGGGAGAATTAAGCGTATGGGCGGATTTAATAAAACCCGCAGGTAATTTAACTATGTAATCACTGTGGCTTGCCCAAACCGTAAAGTTGCCGGGAAGATGACTAAATAAATCTCGATTATCATCAACAAATAACTCTACCTTTCCGAATTCACGCTTTTGTGCTTTTTTCACCTTTCCATCTAAAAGCTCAACGATCACCTGCATCCCATAACAGATCCCCAATATCGGAATCCCTAATCTAAATATTGCCTTATCAGGAAGAGGTCCTCTTTTTTGAGTTATAGAGGCAGGACCTCCGGAAAGGATCAACCCTTTAGGAGAAAGGTCCAAGATTTCCTTGGCAGAGATATTATAAGGAACAATCTTGGAAAACACCTTACTCTCTCTAATCCGACGGGCGATTAATTGCGTGTATTGGGAGCCAAAATCTAAGATAAGAATAGTCTGTCTTGTCATCTTACTTACCCATACCTACCCTTTGGTCCACCTGAAAGATCTTACCTTCGGTTTGGATAGAGGGAGCAATAATTATCTCCACATCGTGCATCTCTTTAATATTAGCTGCACCTAAAGAACCCATGGAGGTCTTTAAGGCACCCATTAAATTCTGAGAACCATCATCTACCTTCGCCGGACCAAAAAGAATCTCTTTAAGGGTTCCGGTTGTACCCACATATATGCGGGTTCCTCGGGGTAGATTTACATGTGAGGTGGCCATACCCCAATGATAACCCCTTCCCGGTGCTTCCTTTGCACGGGCAAAATTCGAACCAATCATTACCGCATCTGCTCCACAGGCAAATGCCTTGCAGATATCTCCACCCCTACTCATTCCACCATCAGTAATTATAGGAATGTATTTACCGGTGCGTTTATAATAAAAATCCCTAGCAGCAGCTGCATCTATAGTAGCGGTTACCTGGGGAACTCCAATGCCCAAAACTCCCCGCGTAGTACAAGCAGCACCCGGTCCTATACCAATTAATAAACCCGCTGCTCCAGTTTCAAGAAGCGCCAGGGTAGTCTCATAGGTAACGCAGTTACCAATGATTACGGGAATCTTCGTTTTTCGACAAAATTCGAATAGATCTAGGCTTTTATAAGCCTTGGAGATGTGTTTGGTAGTTGTGACTGTGGATTGCACCACAAACATATCTGCTCCCGCCAACTGGGCAATCTTAGCAAAACGCTCAGCATGCGCAGGTATACAACTTACTATCGCGGTTGCCTTCTTTCGCTTAATCTCTTCTATTCTTTTGGCAATCAGTTTTTCTTTGATTGGCTTGGTGTAGATAGATTGAATAAGTTCAGTGGCTTTTTCCGGAGTAGCCCTGGTGATCTTTTCTAAGACTATATCGGGATTATCATAGCGCGTCTGAACTCCGTCGAGATTCAATACCGCAATACCCCCTAATCGAGACATCTCCACAGCAAATCTCACATCTACTACTCCATCCATCGCGGCAGCTAAAATAGGTACTTTAAATCTTCTACCCGCGATTTCAAAGGTGGTATCTATCTCTTCAGGATTAATGGTCTTATCTCCGGGAACTAAAGCTACTTCATCAAAACCATAACATCGCCGGGCACGCCTGCCTATACCAATCCACTCCGCCATTTTTACGTAATCCTCGCTTTATATAAGTATTTGCTTAATAATATGTTATAAAAAATAATCTCCCTAAAAATAATTATCCAAAGGGATTAAAGAAGATTTTACTACGGGATTTATGTTTTGTCAAGAGAAAGAGGAAAGAATAAAAAAGATAAAGAATGAAACCTCCGTAATATAGTTTAAGTCTTAATACATACCTCCGCCATAACCGCCTCCCGGAGGCATAGGTGGCATCTTCTCTTCTTTCTCGGGTTTTTCTGTAACCAATGCCTCGGTCATCAACAATAACCCTGCCACGCTACTTGCATTCTGTAAGGCGGTGCGGGTTACCTTAGTAGGATCAATTACACCTGCCTCAATCATATCTACATAAGCATCTTGATTCACATCGTAACCTACATTGGTCTTTTCCTGTCTTACCCTCTGCACTACCACCGAACCTTCTAATCCTGCATTTTCCGCTAATTGTCGGATCGGCTCTTCTAACGCCCGCTTAACAATATCTACCCCGATCTTCTCATCCCCTTCCAGCTTTAGCCTTTCCAAAGCAGGGATGGCTCTTAATAAAGCAACCCCTCCTCCTGGAACAATACCCTCTTCTACTGCTGCACGGGTAGCATGTAAGGCATCCTCCACGCGGGCTTTCTTCTCCTTCATCTCAGTTTCGGTAGCAGCACCTACATTGATCACTGCTACCCCTCCTGCCAGTTTTGCCAGCCGCTCCTGGAGTTTCTCGCGGTCATAATCCGAGTCGGTCTTTTCAATCTCCTTCTTTATCTGCTCAATCCTTCCTTTAATTTCCGAGGTTTTACCTGCGCCTTCAATAATAGTAGTATTTTCCTTGTCCACCTTAACTCTTTTTGCCCTTCCTAAATCAGACAGCTGAATATTTTCTAATTTTATTCCTAAATCCTCCATAATTGCCTTTCCACCGGTAAGAATGGCGATATCTTCAAGCATCGCCTTTCGCCTATCACCATAACCTGGTGCCTTTACCGCACAGCAGGATAGAGTTCCACGGATCTTATTTACTACCAGGGTAGCCAAGGCCTCACCTTCTACATCCTCAGCAATAATTAATAATGGTCTTCCTGAACGGGCAATCTTTTCTAAAAGGGGCAAGATATCCTTTAAAGAAGAGATCTTCTTCTCATAGATCAGAATATAGGGCTCCTCTAAGATACATTCCATGCGCTCTGGGTCAGTGACAAAATAAGGAGAAAGATATCCCTGGTCAAACTGCATTCCCTCTACTACCTCTAAGGTAG
>JAMWCL010000045.1 GCA_023819035.1 Candidatus Omnitrophota bacterium | reverse complement strand
CTTCTTGAGCTCAAGAGGCAGATAATTGGCAAGGATAAGTTATATTTCTTAAGTGAAAGTTTTTAATATCTTATCTAAGGGGGGACAGACTATGCTTTAGGATAAGGAACGTCCCTGCTTAAGCCTTCTACTTTGCAGAAAGATGACATTATTATATTGTGGTAACGGTATTTTTTATCTCAGTTATTGCCTTAAGTAACCCCTGCTTGCTTATACCTGTATCAATAAAATCCCAGGGCAGAATCTCCTCCAACCCCCTTTCTTTTAAGTAAAAATCTGCGTTTATATCGCATTCCCTAAACGCATCCAGCCATAAATCAAATCTAAAATAATTATCCCAGGCATCGAATCTTGCTCCCTTTTTAAAAGCGCATAAGATTACTTTGCTCAATCTTCTATCCCCCCGCGAAAGCACGCCTTCTAAAAAGCTCATGCGGGGATTATGAAAACTGATAAATATATTTTTATTCTTCTTAACTTTGTTTTTTAGATAATTCTGTTTTAAGAAAATCGCCTCCAGATTCTCCATCGCCAGCCACTGAAAAGGGGTATGCGGTTTAGGAACAAGGGCATTGATGCTTACATTTACTCTCGCAGGAGAACCCTTAGTAATTGTTTTTTTAAATTCGGAAACCTCGCAAGAAAAATCTATAATACTGTCTAAATCCTCCTGCCTTTCTAAGGGCAGACCAATCATAAAATAGAGTTTTACATGCCGATATCCAGACAAGTATGCCTCTTTTAAAACCTTAAAAAACTCCTCCATTGAAAAATCCTTATTAATTATCTGTCTTAACCTCTGGCTGGCTGCTTCTGGAGCGAAGGTAAGACCGCTCTTTTTAACCTTAGCAATTAAAGAAGGGGTTCTTCTTAATCCAGCCTTTGGTTTAATGGAAGGCAGGGATATGTTCACCGCCTTATCCTTAAATAAATCCATCAGGGCTTGCACTAATCTTTCTAAGTAAGGATAATCACTTATCGATAATCCCGATAGAGTAATCTCTTCATAACCCGTCTGTTGATAGGTCTTGAGCGCAAGGCTTAAAACCTCCTCTAAGCTCCTCTGGCGATAGGGATGGTATTGTATGGTTGCCTGACAAAATCGACAGTGGTGGGGACAGCCCCGCATAATCTCTAAGATAATGTGATCGTGAATTATCTGGATGTAAGGTATCAACCAACGCCAGGGAAAGTATACCTGATTTAAATCCTTTACAAAACGCTTCTTTATCTTAGTAGGTAGCCCTGCATAGCGGGGCTTGAAATCCCTTATCTTGTATTGAGAATCATAGATTACCTCATACAAAGAGGGAACGTATATCCCTTCCACCGTAGATAACCTAAGCAGTAGGTCATCCTTATTTATCCTTTTTTTCTTAAAACCCTCTTTATTCCTACGATAAATATCAATAATCTCTAAAATCGCCTCTTCTGCTTCTCCGATAAAAAATAGATCAAAAAATTCATGAAGTGGTTCAGGATTAAATGTGCATGGTCCTCCACCGATAACTAAAGGATAATCAGCATCCCTTAAAGATGATTCCCAGGGAATCCCACCTAATTCTAACATATTTAACACATTGGTATAGTTTAGCTCATAACTTAAAGAAAAGCCGATGATATCAAATTCCCTTAATGAGTGTCTTGATTCCAACGAAAAGATAGGTTGACGATTGCTCCGCAAGATTCTTTCCAGATCAGAATCAACCGAGAAGAATCTTTCACAAATTATATCCTCCTGATTATTAAGAATTCCGTACAGAATCCTAAAACCCAAATTACTCATGCCCACCTCATAAAGATCGGGAAAGCAAAGGGCAAACTTAATATTTGCTTTATCAAAATCCTTCTTTATAATATTCCATTCCTGACCGATATAACGTGCAGGTTTATTGACTTCTAATAAAAACTTCTCTAACATAACTAAAATATATTCTTTGTCTTATCAATATTTACCAATAAACCTAATGAGATGAAGGTAACTAATACCGAAGAACCCCCGTAGCTCATTAAAGGTAGGGGCAAACCTACCACCGGAGCAAGTCCTAGATTCATGGCAATATTAATTGCTACCTGAAAAGCCAAGCTTAAAGAGATCCCCAGACAGATCAGTCTCCCAAAAGGATCGGTTGTCCTCTGGGAGACCAGGATACCCTGCCAGATTAAAAGATAGTATAACCCTAACAGAAAGATGGCTCCTAAAAAACCCCACTCTTCGGTAAAGCTGGCAAATATAAAATCGGTATGAGATTCAGGAAGAAAATGCAGTTGGCTCTGAGTTCCTGACAGCCAACCCTTACCAAAAAGCCCACCCGAACCAATCGCGATCTTTGACTGAATTATAGTGTAACCTGCGCCTAAAGGATCGATATTAGGATTTAAAAAAACGATGACCCTTTCCTTCTGATAATCCCGCAAGAAATACCAGAAAAAGGGGGTTAAGGCCAGAAGGGTCAACAAAAATATAATTATATATCTTAATCTAACCTCGGATAGATAGATAATACAGATAAATATAAAAATAAGCATAACCGCGCTTCCCAAATCAGGTTGCTCTAAGATTAAACCCACAGGAATTGCCACAAGAATAAAAGGTAGAATTAAACCCTGCCAGAGATTCATCCGTTTAACTAACAGAGATATATTATCGGGAGATTTCCGACTGAAGTAACCTGCCAAAACTATAATCATAACTAATTTAGTTAATTCGGTAGGTTGAAAATTAAACCAGCCAATCTTAAGCCATCTCTGTGCGCCTAAACGCGTGATCCCCAACAAAAATACCATCGCTAAAAAAAGAACCGATAATCCATATAAGGGATAGATCCAATCCCAGATTCGACGATAATTAAAATGTGAAATAATCAAAAACATGCTTAACCCTAAAGAAACCCACAGCAGTTGGCGTTTATAAATATCCTGCCAGAGCCTTCCGGGTTTATCGTGGGTAGCACTGTATATAGAAAGAATCCCTAAGGTAGAAATTAATATACTGAGAATAAGCAATACAAAAAATGTATTTCGCATCAATTTAATAGACCTGTATTATACATTGCCTCAATTATACTCCTGGCTAACAAACATGCATAGTAACCCGGACCGCCATTTTCAAGAAATACACAGATAGCAAATCGAGGCTTTTCAAAAGGAAAGAATCCCACAAACCAGCTATGGGACTGCTTACCTTCTACCTGAGCGGTGCCGGTCTTGCCCGCTACTGCTACAGGTAGCTCCGCTAATACATGGGCAGTTCCTTCCGGATTTGAAACCACTGACCTTAAGGCATTCTGGATATAGATAAGGGCTTTCTCTTTTAGTCCCAAGGGAACAATCTTTTTTTGATAATCTGAGATATCCCGACCATCTATTGCCTTCACTATATAAGGTTTAACTAAAAACCCTCTGTTAGCAAAGACTGAAATCATTCTGAGCATCTGTAATGGGCTGACCAGCAACTCACCCTGTCCAATAGAAAGATTTGCGGTATCACCCTCAAACCAATTCTGGAATCTATAAACCCTTCTTAATATCGGCGAAGGAACAAAACCCTTTCTCTCATAAGGCAGGTCAATCCCGGTGGGCTTAGACAGACCAAACTTAAGCGCCCACTCATGGATAAGATTTGGCCCAAGAAGGGTTCCTAATCTGTAGAAAAAAATATTGCAAGAATGCACAATCGCTAAGAATAAATCCTGTGTTTCATGAGTATCCCAACATGAAAATTTCTGCCTTCCAATATTTACACTGCCAGGACAGAAAAATGTTTTGTGGATATCGAGTTTATCTAATTGTAAAGCACAGCAGGCAAGGATTAATTTAAAAACCGAACCAGCAGGATATAAACCGCTTATAGCACGATTTAGAAGGGGAGCGTCTGGATTATTAAATAAAGAACTGATTAAATAATTCTTTTTATTAAAAAATAGGGAAGGTAAAAAATTAGGGTAGCTTGCTAAAGCCAAGATCTCACCTGTAAAGGGCTCCATGATAATTACACAACCTTTGGTTTTAAGATTATTCTCTACAATCCTCTGGAGCTCTAAATCTATGGTTAATTGGATATCCTTACCATTGCGCGGGGGCTTGTATCCTAAGACCCTTTTGAATCTACCCCGATGATCTACCTCAACGGAAAGCCCCCCTTCTTCATGACGCAGATAATAATCATACCTTTCCTCTACCCCACCAAAACCTACAATATCCTTAGTCTTATAGCCATAACTTTCTAAACGGGTTAGACGCCAAAGGTCAATCTCATCCAGATAGCCCAAGAGATGACTGGCTAATTCTTTATAAGGGTAATATCTCTGAAGCTTAGGTTGAATAATCACCCCTCCCAATTCTAATTTTAACTCCTCTAATCTAACCGCCTTTTTGATATCTATATTTTTAAGAACAGTTACCGGTGCAAAGGGAGCAATATATCCATTTCCAAATTCATTCTTTAATCTTTGGAAATCGACATCCAAAAGCTTTGCTAACCTCATAAGGAGCTCATCTAAATTTTCTACCTCTTGAGGTAGAATCCCTACATCATAACAAATCTTATTATCTACCAAAACCTTATTATTCCGGTCAAATATTCTCCCCCGCATCCCTTCCTGAGGTAACAAACGAATGGAATTCTTCTTACTAAGTTCCCGATATTTGGGGTGATTAAGAAATGCCAGGTTAAAAACCCCCATACCTAATATTAAAAAGATAAGGGTTATTCCTATATTAAAGATTTTTAATCTTAGCATCAGATTATCTTTTGCGTATAGAGATTAAAGGATAGGTAATCTTCAGTAAAATCGGTAACAAACAAGCGGTATAGAATGATGAAAGAATAATTATCCGCAAGCTTATCACCCAGGGAATATAAATTCCCATAGATAGCATTACTAATCGATAAACAATATTTGTTAAGATACTGAGTATAAATAATAAAAGCATGCGGATAAAATGATTATCCACTGCTATCCGCTTGGATAACTGCAGGCTAACCCACACCCAACAGGGAAAGAGAAGGGTATTTATCCCGAATATGTTTTCACTAAAAAGATCCTTTAAAAAACCAGCCAATACCCCTAATTTAAAAGCATCTGTTGGCCTTAAAAAAATAGCCCAGATTAAAACCATTGCTAATAAAAGATCGGGTTTGGTGGAAAAAAGCTTAAGGTAATCTAAAGCTACAGCCTCAAATAAAACCAAGATAATAATTAAAACTACAAAGCGGGGCTTCTTCATGGTATAATCACCAAGACCTCCTCAAGTTTATTTAAGTCGACTGCAGGCTTTATAACCGCATACTTACTTAAACCAGAAAACTCCTCCCCAATCTCCACTACCGTTCCAATAAGTAATCCCTTAGGATAAAATTCCGAAAGGCCGGAGGTAACTATTACATCGGAGATCTTGATATCTGCACCTTTAGGTAAATATCTCATTATTAAAGAACCTCCCAGGGTGCCAGAAACCAGACCTTCCTGCCGGCTACGCTGGACTATAGCCGAGACACCAAGGTGGGGGTCATTAATCAGGACAACCTTGCTTATAAAGTTAGTTACCTCGGTTATCCGGCCTACCAATCCTAAATAACTGACCACCGGATAACCAACCTTTATCCCCTGATGGATTCCTTTATCAATTAAAATTACAGATGACCAGTTATCGGGTGAACGCCCGATAACTCGGGCAGCAGTTACCTTGTAGGAAATATTTTGTTTTAAGGAAAGAAGCATATTTAAACGCTTATTCTCAAGATAAATCTCATTTAGATGATTAAGCTTCTGATTTAATAAATCTATTTCCTGGCTTAATTTTGTATTCTCAACCATATTTCGATGATAAAAAATAATCCCCAATAATTCTTGTCTAATTAAACTTAATACACCTAAAGGATATCTGAGAATATTTAGGGCTGGATTACGTAAAACAGAGACCAGACTTGCCAGAACTAAAAGCAGAAAAATAATACTTGTAAATTTCAGGAGGGTATTTTTTTTAATTTTATCTAAACGCCAGCTCACATAGTATGCGTTTCTGACTTTATGGGAACGGTAACCTTCTTAAGATACTTTATATTGGTCAATGCCTTACCCGTGCCTCTAACAACAGCAGTCAAAGGATCGTCAGCAACATGCACAGGAAGACCGGTCTCCTCGGCAATAAGTTTGTCTATTCCTTTTAAAAGAGAACCCGCTCCTGCCATAACAATCCCGTGTTCTATTAAATCCGCAGATAATTCCGGGGGTGTCCTTTCTAAGGATATTCTTACTATCTCTAATATTGCTCTTAATGGTTCCTGCAAAGCCTCTCTTATTTCCTCTGAAGTAATAGTTACCGTCTTAGGAAGCCCCGCTACTAAATCCCTACCCCTTACCTCCATGGTTAATTCTTCTTCTAAGGGATAGGCAGAACCAATCTTTATTTTAATCTCCTCCGCAGTCCGCTCTCCAATCATAAGGTTATAGGTCTTTTTTAGATACTCAATAATTGCCTCATCCATTTCGTCCCCGCCGATACGAATGGATTTAGAAAAAACAATCCCTGCCAATGAGATCACCGCGATCTCGGTAGTACCTCCTCCAATATCAATAATCATATTTCCAATGGGTTCCTCTACCGGTAATCCTACTCCAATCGCTGCTGCCATCGGCTCTTCAATAAGATATACATCTCTTGCACCGGCACGTTCCGCAGAATCATGCACCGCGCGCTTCTCCACCTCGGTAATCCCTGAAGGAACCGCAATAAGAATGCGTGGTCTTACCAGAACCCGGCGATGATGCACCTTTTTAATAAAATATCTCAGCATCTGCTCGGTAATCTCAAAATCAGCGATCACCCCGTCCTTCATTGGTCTAATAGCAAGAATATTCCCTGGTGTCCTTCCCAACATCCTCTTTGCCTCTTCACCCACCGCCAAAACCTCGGAGGTACCCCTTCTTACCGCCACTACCGATGGCTCACAAAGCACCACCCCTTCCCCTTTCACATAAACCAAGGTGGTAGCAGTACCTAAATCAATACCCATATCATTGGAAAATAAACTGGAAATATAATCTGAGGCTCTTCTGATTATGTTACTGAAGCCTGGCATCCTCTTCTCCTTAATTTAATTGAATTTTATCAGAGATTAAACCTTATGTCAATTAAAAATTTAAGCACTCAAACATTTACAGACATTTTCCCTTTCAACCGGTAAGGTCTGTCCCTTTATTGTGCAAGAAGTATCTTTATCGAAGTAAGAGGTTAAGACCTTAACATCTTCACATAGACTGGCTCCACTTCTGAAACGAAGGGGCAAAAAGTTCATTCCTCTAGAGTTCTATTTAACCTGCCACCGGCTGAGAGAAGACTCAATCCTCAATTAAACCTACCTTCTAAAACTTTGGGTAGCAGAATAAGATACTAAAACTGGAAAATGATAATTTTCTAAAGCCAAATCCCTTCTTACTCCAAAAGGTAGCTAAGTCTTTAAGAATAAACCCTTCAAGACTTCTTCACTTAAAAGAATTGCTCAAAACAAAAACTTCGTTGATCATATTATACCACAGGATTCCTTGAGGTCTACAATAAAAAATCTCCAGTTAAGCAGGCAATCTTTCGCACTTTTGCTTTGAAGCATAGCTGTTAGGTTGTTGAATTGGGTTTAGGTTTATATATTTAATGAGCCCAAAAATCCAAAGATTAAGGCTCCTTTCGTT
>JAMWCL010000010.1 GCA_023819035.1 Candidatus Omnitrophota bacterium | reverse complement strand
CCCTGTAAGGGATTGTCCATCTCATGGGCCATACAGTCAATCTGCCGGTCTAATGAGGCAATACGCCTTAAATGCTGGCGTTGTCTCTCTAAGGAGTAGAACTGACAGTTCTCAATGGCTAAGGCAGCTTGATTGGCTAAGACCTGAAAGACATTTAGGTCCTGCAGGGTATATATCTGACCAGAAAGCTTTTCTCCCAAGACAATAAACCCCAATAACCTATCCTCTAATAAACTGGGAATGATTACGCAGGCATTAAGTAAGCGCATGTCCTTTTCCCATATCTTATACCTTTCATCCTTTAAATCCTGGGATCTTCTTTTTATCTCCTCGTATACCAGCACCTGATGCTCCTTAGCCATTAACTGAACCAAGGAGTTTTCTGCGGATAATCTAAAAGGAACTGTTCTTCCTTTATCCCGACAGACCTGCAGGAGATATTCATTGGTTTCTTTGTCATAAAGATAGATGGCAGCATAGCAGATACGCACGGTCTTGGTAACGATATGGGTGATGAGATCTAATAGCCTTCTTAAGTTGCGGATGCGCGTCATACCCACCGAAGCCTGTTTTAAGGTCTCCTGATATCGGCGTTGCTCCATTAATAGTTTATCCTCTGCCTTATGCTCAATGTAGATATAGAGAAAAGGTCCTACGGTGGCTAAAACAGCCATCAAACCTACAGGAGCAATCCACCAATTTCCTCCTAATAGATGCACCAGCCAACTCCTTAACCAGAAACCCAGAGCAAAAGGAATACCCAAAACCAAAGAATAGACAATGATAAAAACCGTGGTGCGGGTAATTGCTATGGTAATATCCATGAGACGGTAGCGGACGATGGTGTAGGCAAATACTCCTAAGGAAAGAAGGATGGGAATAAAACCTAATGGGTAAAATTCAATTCCGTAATTAACAATAAAATCTGATGAAGCAGGTATATAAAGCATTAGTGATAATAAGACGTATTTTATTTGATTATATTTATATGAAGAAACTCTCCTTTCTTTTTGTATTGAAGAAAATAATAAATAAAGAGCACGCATGGCTAAGAAAGTAAGTAATATATAGGGTGCAAGTAACTGGCTTTGGGGTAAAATCCAAAAAAGTAACGATAGAAACCATTAATAAAAAGATTCCTACCCAACAGAAAAATCTCGAAAATGACACCTAAGATATAAGAAATGTAAATAATTATTTTGTCTATCTTCTTAGGGCCAAGAAAATAAACAAAAAAATGAAAAAATGTAATGGGGATAAATATGATTCCAACATAACCAATTTTAACTAAATAAAATGCTATTTTTTCGCTAGAGACATTAAATAGAACAGACCAACTAAATTGCCACCAAAATGTAACAAAACAAGTAAGAGCAAAAGTAATATTAATAGTTGCTTTTTTGTTTTTTACGAATACAACAAGGCCTATAATTAAAAATAGATAGGAACATTTGCCTTCACAAATTCTTCTCTAGCTTGCCCTTGCCACTCAAAATATTTAGCAAAATAAACATTACCCTCTGCATTTGTATCACATAAATATACAATCTTCTTAAAAACAATTTTTTCTTAGTTATTAATTTTATCTTTTGGTTAAAATTATTTTTTCTTAATCGGGGTGATTACCTCATCAATGAGCCCATATTCCTTAGCTTCATAAGCAGACATAAAGTAATCGCGGTCAGTATCCTTCTGGATCTTTTCTAGGGATTGGCCAGTATGATGGGCTAATATTTCATTTAGTCTTTCGCGTAATTTAAGAATCTCTTTGGCATGGATAGAGATATCCTCAGCTACGCCTTGAATCCCTCCCCAAGGCTGATGGATCAATACACGAGAATTAGGGAGCGCAAAGCGCTTACCTTTTGTACCCGCAGCTAAAAGTAGTGCTCCTAGGCTGGCTGCCTGACCAACACAATAAGTGGCGACATCACATTTCACAAACTGCATGGTATCATAGATTGCTAACCCCGAGGTGACTGAACCTCCAGGAGAGTTGATATAAATATTTATATCCTTATTTACATCCTCCATCTGTAAGAATAACATCTGGGCAATCACAAGATTTGCCACATTATCATCGATAGCAGTACCAATAAAAATAATTCTGTCTTTAAGCAAACGAGAGTAAATATCATAAGCTCGCTCATAACCACGCGGTGTCTGCTCAATTACCATCGGGATCAATGTCTGATCGTTTATCTTCATTCCTACCTCCTATCTTTAGGATAAGACCTGCCAATCCGCTTCTTTAAATAAAAATTCCATCACCTTTTGTGGCATATTATCATCTAAAGGAATATTTTCTCTTTTAGCTATTTCTGATAAAACAAGATAGACCCTTACCTGCTCTCTAGCCTGAGGTTCTAATTGAGCGGGTAATTTTTTCTCCTCCTCTTCGATCCTTTCTTTAGGAAGCCCTTTTAAGGTTAAATCCAACTTAACCTGCTGAATTAACTCTTTTAAACGGCGCTCCACTAAAGATTGGGGTAATTTAAGCTCAAGCTCCTTAAGGAGTTGTTTTAAAATCTCATTTTCTAAATCCTGATATTGCTGATTTACCTTTTGGATATATAACTGTGCCTGGAGAGATTTTTTTAATTCCTCCAGATTAGGATAACCTAAGCTTTTAGCAAGATTATCATCAACTGCTTCTATTTTTCTTAACTCCTTAAGGGAATCCAGGCCTCGTTTTATATCGTCCTCAGTGATAGTGATTGGCTTATAGCTCAATCTTAGTCTCTTATACCTTTTTATATTTATCTGGGGAAGCACCTCTACCGTCGCTTTAAAAGAAAGCCTATCGCAGGTCAATCTAACATCGCTTATCTTGGGTAGCTCTACAACCTCCAAGTTCTCCTCTTTTAATAATTGGTTATAAAGCTCAGGAATAAGCTCCTGAATTACCTGCTGGTGCGCTAAAGAAGAAAAATTCTTCTCCAGAATATCGCGGGGAATATTACCTGCCCGAAATCCTAGTACTTTAGCTTCCTTACCAATCTCTTTATAGACCTCATCAAATTTATTCTTTACAATTTCACCCGCTACCTCAATAGAGATCTCCCTTTTGGTACTGTCTATTTTTTTTATTTCTCTCTTCATCACATTCTAAATTTTTCACCCAGATATATCTGACGCGCAGTAGGACTATTGATGAGTTCCTGAGCAGTTCCGGAAATAAGGATTCTTCCTTCTGCAATTAGATAAGCCCGATCGGTAATCGTAAGGGTCTCCCTTACATTATGGTCGGTAAGTAATATTCCTAACCCTTTATTCTTTAATTCCTTAATAATCTCCTGAGCCTCATTTACCAATATGGGATCAATCCCGGAAAATGGCTCATCTAAAAGGATAAAGGAGGGATTAGTAACCAAGGCACGGGTAATCTCCAGGCGTCTCCTTTCTCCACCGGATAATGTATAAGCTTTATTTTTACGTAAATGGGAGATCTTCAATTCTTCAAGTAAACCCTCTAATCTTTGCTTTCTTTCTTTTCTACTAATATTTAATGTTTCCAGGATTGCCATAATATTTTCCTCTACCGTAAGTTTTCTAAATACCGAGGGTTCCTGTGATAAATAACCTATGCCATAGCGCGCACGTTCATGAATGGGTAAAGAAGTGATATCCTGATTATCAAATATAATCTTACCTCGTTCAGGAGAAATGATTCCTACCACCATATAAAAGGTTGTGGTCTTACCTGCTCCATTTGGTCCTAAAAGCCCAACAATCTCGCCCCGTTTAACTAAAAGGTCAATCCCCTTAACCACCTCTCTGCCATTGTAAGATTTTGATAACCCTTTAATCTCTAAAAGATTCATCGGGATTCTCCTTGGGATATATAACTAACTTGGGTGCTCCGCTAAGGATAATTCTTTTTTCGGAAGCAAGGTAGGTTGCTTCATCACTATAGGAAACATTCTTTCCCCGCACAATCTTAACATTACCCCGACAGATAATCTTCTCTATTCTGGTGCCCAATAAAGCCTCGGATTGTTGAGGTAAATCCTCCTGTGTTTTTCCTTCGCTAAAATAAACCTCCATAATATCACTATAGAGTGAAAGATCATTATTTTCTACCTTTACATTTTTATTAAAAATAGCAATATTTTTCTCATAGTCTATCTGCAACGGACCAGCGCAGGTAATCACAATTGGATTCTCTCTTTTTTCTTCCGGGTTAGGTTTAATATTTACCTTTACATCCTTTTCCAAGGTAATCTTTTTTAAATCTGATTGACCAAAGGCACCTAAAGCCTCAGTAATAACATTTTCCCTTTCGATGTTAATCGACTCCTTTGTACTTACAAGCTGATTTGACCTGTCCCAATCCAAGGATTGCGTGGTAAGCCTTGCCCCCTTAGAGGTAGTAATCACCACATCGTCCTTAAGATGTACGTTTGAATCCTGTTTATTAAATTCTCCTTGCTTAGCAGTTAGCTTAACTGCTTCTTTTTCTCCATAAAAATTGCCCACTATATCCTTAAGTTTTATCCTTTGCTCAAGAATATATGCAGATTTACCGGAAAGATCCCAAAGTTTTCTTCCATTCTGGGTAAATCCGCTTAAAGAAAAATCATCTATCTGCTGTTCAAGATTAGGATTATCCTTTGAATCAAAAGCAAACGAAGAATTCAATAAAAGAAAGAAAATAATAAAAAGTCTAAGTATCATATACCGAGATTGCCTCCTGCCATTTATCCTGCGCCTTTAGGATTAATTCTGCTACCTCCCGCACCGCACCTCTGCCACCTTCCTTTAAGGTAATATAACTGGCTACCTGTTTAATCTCTTGGCAGGCATTAAATACTGCTACCGAAAACCCCACCTTCTTCATTAACCCCAAATCCACTAAATCATCGCCCACAAAACATATCTGTTCAGGTAAGACTTTATATTTTTTTAAAATCTTATCTAAGATCTTTGTCTTGGGAAACACATTAGCAAAAACCTCCTCTACCTGCATATCCCTTGCGCGCGGTCTTATTGCCTTGGAATCCTTAGCAGTTATCAGAATCGTCTTTACTCCTAATTTCCGTAAGAGATAAACCCCCAAACCATCATGCACATCAAAAAACTTCATATCCCGTCCATGTGAATCATAAATAATTCTCCCATCGGTTAAAACCCCGTCCACATCCAATAATAACAACTTAATCTTTTTTACCTTATCCCTTAATTCCTCAGTAAGCATTAAACTAATCCTGCCTTTAATAAATCCTGAACATCTAAAAGACCTATGGGACGACCCTTTTTATCAATTACAGGGACCTCATCAATCTTTTTATCCTTTAATATCCGCATTGCCTCCGCAGCTAACATCTCAGGGGTAACGGTAATGGGTTTTCTGGTCATTACCTCTTTTACCTTCCTTACGGAAAGATCTGGATCAAGCTCAAGATGACGCCTTAAATCTCCATCCGTAAATATACCCACTAATCTGCCTTTCTTATCTACAATCGAGGCGCATCCGGCACGTGCACGGGTAATCCTAAATAAAACCTCAGAGATCCTTTTCTCCTGATCTACTACCGGATTAGCCTCTCCTGCGCGCATAATATCTTTTACAGCTAAGATCAATCTCTTACCTAAAACCCCGCCCGGATGATAAAAGGCGAAATCCTTTTCCTTAAATCCCTTCAATTCCAAAAGACACACCGCTAAAGCATCGGTCATCGCTAAGGTAGCGGTAGTAGAAGCAGTGGGAGCCAAACCTAAAGGGCAAGCCTCCTTTTTTACTGAAACATCTAATACCGCATCGCTATACTTAGCCAAAATAGAATTCTTGTTTCCCGTTAAGGCAATGATCTTAGAACCGATTTTTTTCAATAAAGGTAAGAGTTGTCTAATCTCGTCGGTCTGGCCACTATTTGAAATAATAATTACTACATCATCGGAGGTAACCCTGCCTAAATCTCCATGGATTGCCTCTGCGCAATGAAGGAATAAGCTCGGCGTACCGGTAGAAGCAAGGGTAGCAGAGAACTTCTGGGCAATAATCCCGGTCTTGCCCATCCCGCTTACCACTACCCTGCCTTTTGTCTTTAAGATAATATTTATCGCTTTAATAAGTTCTTTGCCTAACCTATTTTTTAAATCCCTAATTGCTAAGGCTTCAATCTCTAAAACCTCTTTTGCCCGTTTAATAAGATCCCTTCTCATCTCATTTCTTTTAATGCCTTCTCTATCCTTTTAATCTGCTCTAAAAGTAATTCTAATTCCTTCAGACTAATCATATTTGGACCATCGCAGGGTGCTTTATCCGGCTGGGGATGTACCTCTAAGAATAAACCATCGCAACCAAAGGCAACCGCTGCCCGCGCAAGCCCAGAGACAAACTGGCGCTGTCCACCCGAAGAAGCACCCCTTCCTCCGGGAAGCTGTACACTATGCGTAGCATCATAGATTACCGGATAACCGAACTCACCCATAATCTTTAAAGCCCGAAAATCCGAGACTAAATTATTATACCCAAAGCTTACCCCCCGCTCCGTAATCAAGATGGAATAATTTCCTGTGGATTCTATCTTTTTAATTATAGGAGAGATATCCCAAGGTGCTAAGAATTGTCCTTTTTTAATATTAATAATCTTGCCGGTCTTAGCTGCTTCCACCACAATATCCGTCTGGCGGGATAAAAGCGCCGGGATCTGAATAATATCTAATACCTGCTTTGCTTGCTGAATATGTGCTTGACAATGAACATCACTTAATACGGGGATATTTAATTTTTGTTTTACCTTATAAAGGATATCTAACCCTTTTTTTAGCCCTGGTCCGCGGTAAGAATCTAAGGACAATCGATTTGCCTTATCATAACTTGATTTAAAGATAAAGGGAATGGCTCTTTTTTGCGTAATCTCCTTTATGCGTTTAGCCACCTCTAAAGACATCCTTTCGGATTCAATCACGCAAGGTCCGGCAATTAAAACTAGGGGATGAGGTCTTCCTATTTTAATATCCTTTACTTTGACCACCTGCATCTATCTTGCCTTTTTTAGATAGCGAATTACCTTTTCTAAATCCTGCGGGGTATCTACCCCGATTGTATCGTATTTAGTTTCAACCACCTTTATACGATATCCCTCCTCTAAGACCCGCAACTGTTCAAGGCATTCGGTTTTTTCTAATCGTGAAGAGGGGATATTTTTATAGATAAATAAAAAATCCTTAGTATAAGCATAAATCCCAATGTGTTTATAGTAAATGGGAGATTTAATCTCTGAATTCTCCGCTAAAAAAGGAATCCCCGCACGGGAAAAATAAAGGGCAAAGTTATTTCTATCCACCACTACCTTAACTATATGGGGATCATTTATCTGGCTAGAATCCTCTATCCGCTTTGCCATCGTTGCCATACATAAGCTTTTATCATCAAGCATAGTCTGGGCTAAGAGATCAATCATTGCGGGTTGAATTAAAGGCTCATCTGCTTGAATATTAACCACTATCCTTACATCCAAGGGATTTACTACCTCACAGATCCTATCAGTACCAGAGGCATGACCTTTAGCAGTCAAAACCACCTTAGCCCCAAATCCCTCAGCTACCTCCGCTACCCTCTCATCATCACAGGCCACAATTAAATCATCTAAAACAATTGCTTCTTTTGCCCGCTCCCAGACATGCTGGAGCATAGGTTTTCCTAAGATATCTGCCAACACCTTTCCTTCAAAACGCTTAGAACAATAGCGGGCAGGAATTAACCCAATTACCTCCATCCTATCCGATCCTTTCTAATAATTCCTTCTGGTTAGTTACCGCGGTGCCAATCTTACCCACTACAATCCCCGCAGCATAATTGGCAAGCTGTGCAGATTCAAGAAAGCTTCCTCCTGCACAAAGCCCAAGGGTAAAGACACTAATTACAGTATCTCCTGCGCCGGAGACATCAAAGACCTCCTGGGCTTTGGTAGGGATATCCTGAATAGAACCATCCTTTGCAAAAAGCTTCATCCCTTGTTCACCTAAGGTCACCAATAAAGATTCAAGCTCTAAATAACTCAAAATCTTTCTGCCTGCTAATTCAATATCCTTATTACTAAATAAGCGATCGTTATATAAATCAAACTTATGGGTGGTATCTTTTATCTTAAGATTTCTTATCGCATTTTCCAATTCTTTTCGATTAGGAGTAATAGAGGTTACCCTTCGATAATAGTGAAAGTGTTCCTCCTTAGGATCAACGGTGATAATCTTTTTTTTAGCATGCACCAATTCCGTTAATCTCTCCAAAAGATAGGGATTAATTACTCCCTTACCATAATCCTCAATAATTATGGCATCGAATTCATCAATACTATTTCTAATGAATTTAATAATCCGGTCATTTAACTTCTTAGATAAAGCGTCGATATGCTCCCAGTCAACCCTCACTACTTGTTGATGTCCAGCAATAATCCTTGTCTTTAAGGTGGTATGTCTTTTTACCTCCACAAATATACCTTTTACAGGAATATTTCTTTTTCTTAACTGAGAAAACAAAATCTCGGCATGCTTATCCTCTCCCACCACCCCCACAAGAGAGACCTTTGCTTTTAGAGATGAGATATTATTTGCTACATTCGCTGCTCCTCCCGGTAGATAACTTCTTCTTTTTGCCCAAACCACAGGAACCGGTGCTTCCGGCGAAATCCTCTCTACATCTCCCCAGATATACTCATCTAAGATAATATCTCCTAACACCAAGATCCTGGCTTTTAAGAAATGCCTAACAATCCTTTTTAAGTTTCTCATATCTTTTCAATAATTGCCTGAGCCAATAAAGGAAGCATTATCTCATGATGTCCGATAATATAATAACCCTTTCCTCCCAGGTTTGTTGGTCTTAATACTACATTCTGAAGCGGACGGTAATGATAAAGCATATCAAAATTAGCAGTAATAAAATCTTTAATTGGATTACCTAAATTCCTGGCTAAATTTAGGGCTTTTAAGAAGACCTCCGGCAGGATCACCGCAGAACCAAAATTTATTACCACCCCTCCTTTATTTATACGAATAATATTTTCTACCAAAAGGTGAAAATCCCTTAGACTCCCTTCAGCAGTTAAACCAGCATTAAAATTAGGATGTTGATGGATTATATCTGTGCCAATCGCTACAAATGCACAAACAGCAATATTATACCTATAAGCATTATAAAGTAAGCTTAAATCTTTATATTTTAAGAAAGAGGTTCCAATCTTTCTAGCAATTGATTTACCTAAACCTAAACCCTGGGGTACGCCTTCCTGGACTGCTTGATTAATAAATTCCGCAGGTTCTTTAGCCATACCAAACCTGCCTGTTTTTAGATTTTTTGCCACATCCTCGGAGGTCTTTCCCATAAACGCAATTTCAAAATCATGAATTAAACCTGCGCCATTAAGACAGATACAATTAATCACCCTTCTTTTTATTAATTCAATTAAGATAGGATTTAATCCGCACTTAATCACATGCGCCCCTAACATAAAGATAATTGCTTTATTCTTCTTGCGGGCATTAATAATTGCCCCGGTTATATCATGTAACTCAATAGCTTTTAATATGTTAGGTAAAGAATGATAAAATCTTAAAAAACTAATATTTTTTTTAGGAGGCAAAGAAAAATCCTTCATTCTTACCTTACTAAATCTTTTTCTTAGAGAATATGTTTTTACTTTTTTAAGATTTATCATTTTAGAAATATTAGTTTAACATAATTTTTATTTTAAATCAACTATTATTGACTTCGCTATCTCTAAAACCTCCTCAACCGTAATTGCCTTTAGACATAAAAAACCCTTTTTACAATTATGAGCAAGACACTGACTACAGCCCACATCTTTATGGATGAATCTATCAAATCTACCTAAAGGCCTCCAGCGTAGCGGGCTTAAGCCTTTCTGATTCCTTCCGAATATCGAGATTACCGGTGTGCCTACCGCAGTAGCAATATGCACTGGACCAGAATCATTAGAGATAAATAACTGACAACGCCTTAAGATACTGGCTAATTGACTAAGCGAGGTTTTCCCTGCCAGATTAATCACAGGGTTTTTAAGATATTTGATTACCCCTTCGGTTATATTTATATCTTTTCTACCGGCAATAAAAATAAGCTTAAAACCATATTTATCTGCTAATCTATCGGCTAATTCGGCAAAGCGTTCTGCCGGCCAAAGTTTAGAAGGACAACTTGCCCCGGGATGGATGGCTAATAATTTATCCGTAGGGTTTATCCTTTCTTTTTTAAATAATTCTTCTATCCAATCTTCTGCTTCTTTTCTTATCGGCATAAATAAGGTCTTGTCTTGCGCAGGTATTCCTAAGTATCTTAGCAGATCCAGATTATATTCTAATTCATGTTTTCTGCCTTCTTGTTTTGTATGAGGTATTTTATCGGTAAGCAAAAAACCGAGTTTGCGATTGTATCCTATCCTTTTAGGTATTCTCGCCAAGAAGGTTACTAGATGCATACGATTAGTAGGATGAAGGATTATAGCAAGATCGAATCTTTTTTTTCTTAAATGAAAGACAAACTTAAGCGAACCGATTAAACCTCTATGCCTTTTTTCTTTATCATAGATGAGCACCTCATCTAAATAAGGATTACCTTCTAAGATCTCCTTGCAATAATTAGAGACCACCATCGCAATATAGGAAGAGGGATAACTATCTCTTAAATTCTTTATTACCGGTGTGGATAAAAGTACATCTCCTACTCTATCTGTACGGGCAACTAAAATACGTTTATACTCAAAAGGCACCGTCCTAAGCTTATCTTTATTTAAGAGATCCTTTAACTGTCTTAAGACATCCTCAGGTTTTATTAATCGCATGCATCTTAAATCGCCTAACCTACATTGCGCTTTTTGACACGGCCGACAGAAAACCTCCTTTTTTACTATCCGCGACCTCTCTGACCAGGGACCATATTTGAGTTCATCGGTAGGACCAAAGATAGCCACAACCGGAATATTTAGATAACTGGCCAGATGTAAGACCGCGCTATCATTGGTAATTAAAAGATCTGCTTTATTTAATAAGTAAGTTAACTGAAGAAGGGTAGTCTTGCCACATAGATTAAAAACATCCTCTTTAACTTGGCTAGCGATGTATTCACCGATAGGGATATCGTCCTTATCACCCACAAGGATCACCTTCATACCCAATTCCTTAATCAGCACAGGGATTAAATCCCGAAATCCTTCCTTTGACCATCTTTTTATATGTGATCGCGCACCCGCCGCAATAACCACTAATTCACCTTCTCTAATCTGATATTCCTTTAACAAATCTTCTATATTGCGTTTTTCTTCAAAGGGAATATACAATGAAGGGGGAGTGGTTATCTTATTTAAGGATTTAAACCCAAAGATAGATTCTACCTTGTAAAGATGGCGTTTACTCGTGTGTTTAATAAAAGAGGGGATGGCTTTAAAAGGAGAGGTTTTAAATCTTGCAGGAAGTAATGCTCCAAAAAGGCTATTTTTTAGATCAACTACCAGATCAAATCCTTCCTTTTTTAAGGCAAAGAATAAACTTATTTTCTCTTTTAGGCTTGCATGCTTATTGTAAACAATTACCTTTTCTATATAAGGATTATCCTTAAATATCTGTTGTGGGCGTGGTCCTGTCATCACCGTGATCTTGCTTTCAGGGAAATAAGCTCTTAAATAATCTAAGGCAGGCAGAGTTAAGATTACATCACCTATATTGGTTAAGGTAATAAAAAGAATCTTTTTAATCATTCTTTATTAATCTTACCTTTTCTAAAACCTCATCGACCGTAATCGCTTTCATACAACGGTTATCTTGACAATCTACCGTATAACAGGGTATCTTACAGCCTACATCCTTTTTTAAGATGATTACATTTTTTAAGGGATACGGCCCGGTAACCTGCGGTGAAGTAGGACCAAAGAGGGCGATTATCCTGCGGGTACCTACCGTATTGGCAATATGTAAAGGACCTGTATCAGCACTAATAAATAGCTTCAATCTCTTACATAAGGCACCTAATTGTTTTAGATTAAATAATCCGCAGGTTAGAATCGGTCTTTGAAGCATTAAACCTAAGATATCCTCAATATCCTTTTTATCAAATATAGACCCTGTAAAAATTACCTTTGCGCCAAACTCCTTTATCAATCTATCCGCTAACTCTGCCCAATAGGCTTTTGGCCAGCGTTTAGGAAGCCAGTTACCTCCTGGATTTAATCCCACCAGGAAGTCCTCATCACTTAAGAGATTCTCCTTTAAGAATCTATCTACAAACTCTGAATCTTGTGGCTGTATAAAGAAATCTAAGAATCTATCTTCTACGCGTAGACCTGCCTTTTCAATAATATTAAGATAGTAATCTATACGATGAAACTCTATTGGGCTTAAAGAAGGAATTTTTCTGGTCAAAAGGAAACTGCGTTTTTTTGTAATATAACCGATCCTTTCCGGAATCCCTGCTAAAAAACAGATTAAAGCACGTGTAAATGAACGATGAAGCAGGAAAACTACATCAAAATTTTTGGCTTTAAGCAAACGGATAAAATCTATCTTCCTAAAGATACCTCTATGTCTATCCTTTTCATCAAAGATAATTATCTCATTAAGATAGGGGTTATCTTTTAAGATAGGATAACAACCGCCAGGTATTATACAGGCAATAAAACTCTCGGGGTAATTTCTACGGATATTTCTAATCGTAGCGGTAGAGAACAAGACATCCCCTAACCAATTCACATTAAAGATTAAGATTTTTTTATAATTGTTTTTCATTTCCAACGCTGTTCCCTAAAAAAATTATAATAGCCACTTACCTTTATCCAGAAGATAAATAAATTCTTTGCATTCTCCGAGATCCTTATTCTCTTAAGGGCAAAGATATCATTATTAGAAAAACCTTTCCCGGGATTAGTTGCGACTGCCAGCTTATAACCTGCCTCTTTTACTAAATTTTTTATAATTTCATTAAATCTTCCTGATGGATAAGCAAATGCATTTATGTGCCTGCCTAATCTTTCCTCCAAGATCCTTTTAGAATCGAAGATTTGTCTTCTTAATTCATCTAAAGAACTTAATTCCGTCAAAAATGGATGATCTAAACTATGGCTACCAAAGGTGATTATCCCTGAATCCTGCATCTGTCTGATCTCTTCCCAGCTTAACCTATCCTGTTGGGGTCTATCTATCTCATCCACAATTAAAAATATGGTAGCATAAAGATTATATTTCTTTAAAATAGGAAAGGCATATAGGTAATTATCCTTGTAACCATCATCAAAGGTAATCACCACAGTTTTATAGGGAATTTTTTTCTTGGCTTTAATTAAATCTCCAAGCTCCTCTAAAGGAATAACCCTATAATTATGCTTCTTTAAAAATTGCATCTGTCTTGTAAAGGCGTCCTTACTTACCTGCAATCGATTTCCAGGTTGCACCTGTTCAGTTATCGAATGATACATAAGAATAGGAACGACATATTGAGTCCTTAAAAAGATAATAAAAGAAAAAACAAATCCCAAGAAAATCCCTAAGCTAATCTTTATAAACTTTCTTCTAGACATTCTAAATATACCTGTTCTGTCTCTAAAACCATCTTCTCTTGAGAGAAATGCTGATTAATAAATAGACGGGCGTTTCTACCTAAATATTCTTTTTTCTGCTTATCTAAAAGCACCTCAATAATTGCTTTGGCTAACCCTTCAATGTCCCTAGGTTTAACCAGAATTCCATTATAGTTATGTTGAATAAGATTTCTTATCCCGCCCACATCCGAGGCTACTACCGCTACACCAGAAGCCATAGCTTCCATTAGACTTAAACCCAAACCTTCCTCTAAAGAAGGCATCACAAATAGATCCGTCACAGAAAGAAGTTGACGGGTATCGGTAATATAAGGCAGAAAAACTACATTTTTTTCTATTTCTAATTCCTTAACTAAGCAGGTAAGCCTTTGTCTTAATCTTCCTTCACCCACAATAACTAACTTTACATCAGCTAAATAAGACAAAACCTTTTTCATCGCCTTAATTAGATAAATATGACCCTTTACCTCAGAAAGCCGGGCAATAATTCCCACAAGCGGAGCATCCTTCAGAGAGAATCTTTCTTTAATCTTTATTCTTTCTTCTGGTTTAAATAAGCAAAGATTTTCTAAATCTATTCCATTATAGATAACCCTTATCTTTTCAGGATCCACCTTAAGGTCTTTTATAAGATGCTCTTTTACCGCTTCGCTAATGGCAATCACCCTCATCCCCCAACAGGGAAGTATCCTTCTTATGAGCCTAAGCTTAAAAAATCCATGACAGGTAGAAAGATAAGGTTTACGCAAGGCATACTGAATAAGCTCACCTAAAACCTGGGTTACACGCGTATGAGAATGGATAATCTGAATATTATTTTTTTGGATATACTTCTTTAATTTAATTAAACTGAGTAAGATCCTTGGACTAAGGTCTGCCTTTGTTCTTATAGGTATAGTCATATGAACTATACCTTCCTTTAAAAATCTATCCAGAACCTTACCTCCGCTTGAGGCAAGATAAACATTGTGCCCCCTTTTAAGCATTCCTTTAGTTAAAGTCAGAAGATAGCTGGTAATCCCACCCACATTTAGGTGGGTAGTAAGATATAGAATATTCATCCCTTGCAGAGTTTAAGAATAGCCTCTACTACCTCTTCAGGAGTGATTGCCTTCATACATTTATTACTTTTACATCTTGGCTTATAACAAGGACTACAAGCTAAATCCTTTTTGATCACAACAAAATCATTTGCGGGAGGAAGATGCCGTCGAAAATCCGTAGGACCGAATAAAGCCACAAATGGGGTCTTTACTGCGGAGGCAATATGTAAGGATGCAGAATCAAATCCCACATAAACATCACATCTTTTAATTAAACAGGCAAGCTGATTAAGCGTGGTCTTATTGCAAGCATTTATAGATCTGGTATGTTTTATCTGCCTTATTAAACTTTCCGCACGTTCTAAATCTCTATGTATACCGGTAAGCACCACTCTTATATCTTGTTTAGATAGCTCTTCGCATAATTGCTTGATATATTCTAATGGCCAACTCTTGGTCTGCCACCTTTCACTTGCACTTATACTTATTCCTACTAGCTTCTGATTACTACTTATCCAATGTTCATTTAAGAATCTATCTATATAATCTTGATCATCTTTACTCATCCATAGTTCAAGGTAAGGATTATCTAATTCGATGTTAAGCATACTTAATATCCTAAACTGATGCTGTACTGGATCAATGGCTATCCGATCATCCTTTATGCGATAGTTAAGTAAAAAGCCGAATTTTCTATCATAGCCATATCTTTGCGGTGCTCCGCTAAGATAAGCTAAAAGATGACTTTTACGACTATTTTGCAGGTCAATAACTATATCAAAATCCTTTTTCTTTAAATAACCTCCTAAAGAAAATAATCCGAACAAGCCTTTGTCTCGGTTATTAAAATCACAAACAAGTAGTTCATCGATATAAGGAGAATGTAGAAGTATCTCCTTAGACTCTTTTCCCACCAAAAAATAAATCTTATAATTTAAAGGAAAATGCTTTCTTATCTGCCTTAAACTTGCGGTAGAAAGCACTACATCACCTAAGGAACTGATTTTGATGATTAAGATTTTAAAAGAAGATAATGCCTCCTCATAAACCTCTAAGGTATTCTTTGCCATAAGTTCAAGGGTATATCTCTGGGTTACCTTACGGTAAGCTTCGTTCGCCAACTGACAAGCTAAATCTATATCCTTATAGATTCTTAAGACCGCCTCAGCAATTGCGGAATGATCGTAAGGAGAAACCAATAAGCCGGTTTTATTATCTTCGATAATATCGATTACCCCTCCTACCTTGGTGGCTACCACCGGTACCCCACTTGCCTGGGCTTCGATAATTACTCTGCCGAATGCTTCCTGAGTAGTGGTAGCCAAGACCAGAACATCTAAATGCTCCATAATCGCTGGGATATCCTTCTGGTTGCCCAGAAACATAGTTATAGAATCCAAGCCTAACCTTTTTACCAAAAGTTGAATCTGTTGTTTATATGCGCTTTTAGAAGAAGGCGCATCCCCTACTATCCATACTTTAAGATTAGGAATATAGCCGACCAACTTAGCCATCGCCTTAACAAAATAGAGGTGTCCTTTTAATGGGGTAAGCCTTCCAATTATCCCTACATTAAATTCGTCCTTTCTTTTTTGTTCAGGACTGATAAACTTAAATCTTTCCAAATCTACACTGCGGGGAATCAATCTTATTCGTTCATAAGGAACATTGAAATCATCAATCATATGGCGTGCAATGACATTGCTTATCACAATTACCCTCTTTGCCCAGCCCATTACCCGGCTAAAAATATGCTTACGGTAATAGCCATGACAGGTAGTAATAAATACTGTATGGGTTTTCCGACAGGCAAAATAGGCAATCCAAGCAGGAACCCGCGAACGGGCATGCACAATATCTATCCCTTCCTTCCTTATAATCTCTATCACCGTCTTTACCATCCTTATTATAGTAAATAAAGATTTTCTATTTACCGGTAGTTGATAATGAAGCGCACCCAAGGATTCTAAATCCTTTACTAACTGTCCTCCGCCAGAAACAATCACTACTTTATGCCCTTGCCTTAATAGATATTTGGCTAAATCTAAAGTGCCTACCTCTACTCCCCCAAAATTAAGTTCGGGAAGAATTTGCAAAATATTCATAGGATCCTCTTTATCGCTTCCTCTAACAAAAGATTATCCTTTAAAGGTAAGGCTGGAGGTCTTTCTTTATATACTCTAATAACCCTTTCTTCTAAATCTTCAGGTTTTATTAAAGAGATGTAATTATGTTCAACGAAGTGTTTAAGAAATCTATAATGCTTTTTATCCAAACCCGAGGAATAAAAAACCAAAACCGGCTTTTGACTGTTTACTGCTTCCGAGATCATCGAGATACTTTCCGGAGAGATAACGATAATCTCGCTTAAGGCTAATATCCCGCCTAAGGCAAAAGGAAAATTCTTCTCATTGACGATAACCATTAATTGGCATCGAGGATAATCCTTGAATTCCTCTTTTAATAAATCCTCAATCTCTCTGGAAGTGCGCCTTGAGGTAGTAATCAAAAGACCGGCATTAAGCCTTTCTGCCGAAGATTTTAGACCTTTTATTACCTTAAAAACATCTTCCTTAGATAAACAAAAATTCTTGGTATTACCTCCGATTAACAATCCGATATTAAATTTAATTTCTTTATTAATACTAAATATCTTTAATAACTGTTCTTTCTGAGTCTTTAGATATTGCTCATCGATAAGATTTAAGGCACCATCAGTAAAGACAATATTTTTTCTTTTTGGATATCGATCATGGTAAGGCATAATTACTAAATCAAATCGTTTTGTACTTAATACTCCAGGTTTTAAGATTACCACAGATTTTGCTAAATTTTCTCGGGATAAAACAAAATTAATCGGTGCCAGCCTTGAACCACAGGAGATAATCATATCGAATCTATTGCGGGTTAAATCCTTGTAGGTATCTTTATCTAAAAATCTTCTTAAACACCAAAGGCACCCCTGGCAACTATACTTACCTGCTAAGCAACTGCTTAAAATTAAAGCTAAGGAGGAAAATCTATTCTTAAATCTTACGGGTTTTATCTCTATATTAACATTAATACCTTTCTTATCCAAGATATCCTTGGTAAGTTTAGCTAAAGCCATGGCTTGGCTTAAGTGTCCTGCCTTAGCATCACTTAACACTAAGATATCCCTTTGACTGCTATATTTATAGATCTTATATGTCCATAGATATTCTTTAGGATAACGCATGATAAACCCTTCAAATATATTAACGATTCTTTTGAGATTTTCTTTTATATCCTGCTGGAGGTTGCCTGTTTTTATAAGCTTAAAAGGAGCCCCAATGATTACCTTAAGATAAGGCCCAGAGACGCGGGTATAAAAACCCGGTAAGATCGTAGCATCGTATTTTAAGGCTAATCTTATTGCTCCCGTGGCCATTGAGGCATCTTTACCGAAGAATTTAACCTGTATGCCTTTTTTACCTCCCTGATCCAGTGTCATTCCAATCGCCTGATTAGCCTTAAGTAACTGAATTATCTCTCGCAAATAATTAGTTCTTTTAATTATCCTACAGCCCTTTTGCGTCCGATAATGATTAAGGAATCTATCCATAAGTGGGTGCCTCTGGTTACGCACAAATATCGAAAAACTAAATCTCAAATTTGCACAGATGACATTGGAAAGCTCCCAGCTTCCCGCATGGATTCCTAAAAAGATCACTCCTCTGCCTTTCTGAAAAGCCTCCTGAATATAATGAAGACCTTCAAAGCTTATATACTTTCTTATATATTCTTCGTCTACTAAAGGAATAAGTAAAACCTCAATAAGATTCTGGCCAAATCTCTTAAAGAAATCCTTGGTAAGCATACTTAACTGGTAAGGAGACAATTTGTTCCCAAATACAGACTTAATATTTGCATAAGCTACTGCTTTACCTTTAAAATTAAAATAATAAAGCAGTTCCCCAATACAGCTACCCAAAAAGAAGACAAATCTTAAAGGTAAAATCCTTACTAAGGGTCCTGCAACCTTAAGGGTTAAATATCCTAAGTAATCTACTAAAGAATCCTTCTTCATCTTGCGTAATCTTTAATCTTACCAAGACTACATAAATGTTCGCTTTATAATCCTTAAGCTCTAAGCCCGAAAATCTTACTGCATCCTTTTCGGTAGTAATAATGGTATCAATGTGGTTGCTTTTGGCTTCCTTAAGGATATACTCTAAATCCGAGCTTCGATAGGCATAGTGATCGGGAAATCTAAAGGAAAGCTTTACCTTTACTCCGGTAGCCTTAACTGTCGCCTCAAAGGCATCGGGATTGCCGATTCCCGAGAATAAAACCACAGGCTTATCCTTAAAAAATAAGGGATTTAAAATTCGTTCAGGTTCATTAAGCCTATAAAAACCTAAGACCTCATGAATTGCTTCTACAATAAGACAGAAAGGATTAATTTTGCGTAAGAAACTCTTTAACTGTTCCTTGTGGGTACTAAAATTAGCATAGCTTAAGACAAAGATATCCACATCTTTAAGACTAGAAAGGGGTTGACGAAGTATTCCGCGCGGAAGAAGAAAACGGTTCCCAAAAGGAACCAGACTATTAATAGTAACAATCTCTAAATCCTTCCCAATCCTCCATTGTTGAAGTCCATCGTCTAAGATTACTACATCTACCATATAGTCTTTGATTGCAGTTTTTATTGCTCTTATTCTATCTTTATCTACAATCACCTTAACATCCTTCAGTTTCTGGGAAAGCATATAAGGCTCATCGCCCATCTTGTTAAAAGGAGCAGGTGAGATTATCGGCGAAGACCACCTTCTTTTGTAACCCCTACTTATAATGGCTATACGATATCCTTTATTCTTTAGGTAATAGGCAATCAATTCTACCAAAGAGGTTTTTCCCGTCCCACCCAAGGTGATATTACCTACACTAATTACCTTGCAATTCAGGTATTTCTGCCTAAGGTAAGAAAGGAAAATCAGGACTTTTATAACTAAGCCATAAAAAAAAGAAAGAGGCAAAAGTATGCTTTTTAAAAAACAGGCAAGAATCCCTTTCTTTTTATCGGTAGCTAAATTATAAAGATAATCTTTTAGCATTTTAAAAGAGAGTAAAAAATTATTTTATCATAATAATTAATTCTCAACAATAGGTTTTAGGAAGGTATTAGAAAAAAGACAGGAATCTTTTAGAACAGAAATAAATTTTATTGTCTAAAAACAAGTTATATGATACCATAAATTTGAAGAATTAAAAATAAAATTTTAAAATATGCAGATAAATCTTGCTAAATCCAGAGGTTTTTGTTTTGGGGTAAAAAGAGCAATTAAGCTTGCAATTAAGATGAGGGATTCTAAAAAAAATGTCTTTATCTTAGGGGATATTGTCCATAATGAAGAGGTGGTAAACAGGCTTAAAGAAAAGGGAATAAAACGCATAACCAAACTTTTAAAACCTAAAATTAAAGATACGGTTCTTATATTAGGTGCACACGGAACCGATAAAGATACCTACAAAAGAGCCAAAGGATTGGGATTTCAAATTGTAGATGCCACCTGTCCGATGGTAAAGAATATTCACCGCCTTGCCCAACAGATGGAAGATAAAGGATATCCAATTATAGTTATAGGAGATAAAAACCATGCTGAGGTAAAAGGTATTCTCGGACAACTTAAAAAAAAGGCATTAGTAATTGAAAAAAACCAGGATATTCCTTTAAAGGTTAGGAGGATAAAAAAAGCTTCTTTGGTGGTCCAATCCACACAGAATTTAGAAGATACCCTTAAGATAGTAAATAGTTTAAAGAAATTTATCCCGCATTTAAAATTCTTTAACACCATCTGTAAGCCCACCCGCGTAAAGCAGATAGAGATAAAATCCATGGCAACCAAAAATGATGTAATGATTATTGTAGGTTCTAAAAAAAGTGCTAATACTAAAAGGCTTTATGAGATTGCCAGCTCATTAAATAAAAAAAGTTATTGGATAAGCGCAAAAAACGAGCTTAATCCTATCTGGTTTAAAGGAATAAAAACTGTAGGGCTGGCTACAGGTGCCTCTACCCCCGAATGGATAGTTAAAGAGATAATTGATTATCTAAAGAATTTACCCAAAACTTAAACCTTAGGTTTTGGCAAATCCTTAATTGCTTCCAAGGATCTTTTTAATTCCTCATCAGGAAGAGAATAATCGGAAAGCTGTCCAGTAAGATACTTCTCAAAACCTAAAAGATCCATTAAACCATGTCCGCTATAATTAAATAAGATCACCTTTTCCTTGCCTTCTTCCTTGGCTTTCTTGGCTTCATCGATTACACAGGCAATAGCGTGGCTGGTCTCAGGGGCAGGTATAAAACCCTCAGTCTTAGCCCAGATAAGGGCAGATTCAAAACATTTAAGTTGATTATACGCCCTTGGCTCAAGTAAACCCTCGATTACTGCCTGACTCACCAAAGGAGCCATACCATGATAACGTAGGCCTCCCGCATGAATGGGAGGAGGAACAAAATTATGTCCTAAGGTAAACATAGGAAGAAGGGGGGTTAAACAAGCAGTATCTCCGTAATCGTAAGCAAATGGTCCTTTAGTTACAGAGGGACAAGCAGTGGGCTCAACGGGAATAATCCTAATCTTTTCTCCATTTATCTTATCATAGACAAAAGGAAAGGATAACCCTGCAAAATTACTTCCTCCTCCGATGCAACCAATAACTATATCGGGTCTTTTTTCACCAAAAAGCTTAAGCTGCTTCTTTGCCTCTAGACCGATAATTGTTTGATGTAATAAGACATGGTTTAAGACACTACCTAAGGAATAACGCGTCTTTCCTGTTTTATCATTTACTGCCTCCTCAATCGCCTCACTTATCGCAATCCCTAAACTTCCTGGGCAATCCGGCATCTTTTTTAAAATCTGTCTTCCCGCCTCAGTATCCGGACTTGGGCTAGGCACACATTTAGCACCCCAGAGTTCCATCATTATCTTGCGCAAAGGCTTTTGCTCATAACTTACCTTTACCATAAAGACCTTGCATTCAAGACCTAACAAATTGCAGGCAAAGGCTAAGGCGCTCCCCCACTGCCCTGCTCCTGTCTCGGTAGTTAGTCTTTTTATTCCAAACTGCTTATTATACCAAGCCTGAGGCACTGCGGTATTGGGCTTATGACTTCCCGGAGGACTGACACTCTCATCCTTGTAATAAATCCTTGCGGGAGTCTTTAAATATTCTTCTAGATATCTTGCTCGACGCAAAGGTGTGGGTCTCCAACGATAAAGAATCTTAAGAATCTCCAAAGGAATATCTACCCAGCGCTCTCGACTCACCTCTTGCTCAATTAGATTCATAGGGAAGACCTTTTCTAGCATCTGAGGGCTAACTGGTTTTCCGTCAGGAGTAAGGGGGGGCTGAAGCCCCTTTAAATCCGCAGCTAAATTGTACCACTTTCTGGGAATATCTTCTTCGCTTAGAGAAACCTTTATCTGTTCCATAACAACTCCTTCCTTTAAATTTTAATAATCATAACATAAGAAATAAAAATAAACAATAAAATTTCTCTTTGTGGAAGTTTAAGTTTATAGTAAAATTAGCTGATGGGCTATCCTACTATATTTTTCTTATCTTTTACCATCGCCTTCTCGGGGGCGTTAACCCCGGGACCTTTATTAGCAACCATAATCTCCGAAAGCACGCGTTCAGGATTTAAATCTGGACCATTGATTATCCTTGGGCATGCCTTATTAGAGATAACGATGCTTCTTTTTGTCTTAGGAGGAATTGCTCACTTTTTAAAACAGCAGGTAATATTAAAAATTATTTATCTATTAGGGATATCTTTTCTTTTTTATTATGGATTTAAGATGCTTAAGGATTTACCTAAAATATCCCTAGAGCTTAAATCTAGTTCTTTAAAAAATAGTAATCTTATCCTTTTAGGGATAACCACAAGTCTATCTAATCCTTATTGGACAATCTGGTGGCTTACGATTGGACTGGGTTTGGTGCTTACGGCAAAGAAAATAGGTCTTTTAGCGGTATTGATATTCTTTCTCGGACATATCTTGGCTGACTTTAGTTGGTACAGTTTCGTATCTCTGGTTATCAATCAGGGGAAAGGTTTTATCTGTCTTAAAGTCTATAAAGCGATTGTCTTGATCTGTGCTTTAGGAATAATTGGATTTGCCCTGCTTTTAGTAATTAATATATTTTATTCGGTAGGCATTAAAGAGATATTCTTTTCTACGAATTCCACAATCTTATGTTGAATCTCAGGAGAGATATTATAGAATTCTATTCCCATGCCCGGATAAAGTTGATTCTGGATCTGTTTATCAGGAAGCCAGACTACCCTTGCCTGTACCTCTATCTCCTCACTTTGGGCAGAAAGCTTAAGTTTCAAAATCATCTCATCCCCTATTCTGAATTTATCACAACCATAGATATAAGCACCTACTCCACTTAAGTTTAAAATCTCTGCGTCAAGATAGCTCTGATCGCGGGTATATTTTGGCATAATCTTTATCTTAATCTCAATCGGCAGGCGTTTAAACCTTCGACGCAAAGGTAGTTTCTTGATTTTCTCTAAGATAAGATCCTCTTTAAAACTCCTTAAAGCATGTTCCTCAGTAGGATAGATATCAATAACCTTATCTAACCCAGAAACAGAAAAAAGATTTTTTAGATGGGCAGGTAGGTTGGTAAGTTTCATTCTACCTTTATGGTTAACTACCTCCTTATAGGCAAGGACGATCGCTGAGATTCCTAAATAATCAATAAAATCCACTGTCTCCAGATTAAGCAGGATATCTAAACAACCCTGATGAAGACACTGTGCTGTTGTCTCAATTAAATCCGCAGAATCCGCATCGATTCTACCGGCTAAATCTAAAATTATAATTCCCTCTTTTACCCTTATATTAATCTCCGTATCTTTTAATCTTTACCAGATGCCATACTCAACCATAAAACACCTTTTATAAACTACTTGGATGCCATACTGTTTAGCTTTCTTTATGGCTATCTCTGATTCAGAACCCGGTTGCATCCAAATACCCTTTATTCCCATCTCCCTACATTCTTCGACGATACGCTCGGTAAACTCAGGAGACACTACTGTAATCACCAAATCGGGAACCCTCTCTAATTCTCTTAAGGTTTTATAGATCTTCCTACCCAAGATCTGGCCGTTGCGGGGATTAACCCCATTTACCTTCAATCCATGCTTGATTAAGTCCTTAAAGATCTTATAACCAAATTTCTCTTCATGCGGGGAAACCCCTACCACTACGATATCCTTATCATGGATATTTCCGAAAGGTTTAAAATCCCGCTGTTTATTCTCATTACCTTTAATAATTGGGCGAATTATCTTAAAATGCGAAAGCCTTCTCATCTTTTTAATATCTTTAAGATATATTCTAAATTCCTTAAGGTTACTCCTTGGTTTTTTATCACTAGATCCCTTGCTCTTTTAGACAAATCCTCTTTTATTTTAAGATTACCTAACAGATTACGCAGTTTATCTTTTAAATCTATCTTATTATACACTAATATTGCTGCTTTTTCTTTTAAAAATAAATCTACGATATCCTTAAAATTAAACATATAAGGTCCGAATAGTATTGGTTTTTCCAAAAAAGCAGGTTCTAAAATATTATGCCCTCCCCTCTTTACTAAGCTTCCTCCTACAAAGACGACCTCGGCAATCGCATAATAGTTCATTAATTCTCCTACTGTATCTAAAATAAAAACTGTATTTGATTCTATTTTGTCTTTCTGAGCAATCTGGGTTAATCTAAGGGGATTAAATCCAAATCTGAGAATAAGCCTTTCTATCTGGGGGCTTCTTTCTGGATGGCGAGGAGCGATTAAAAGTTTAAGGCTTGGATAGTCTTTTAATAAATTTCTGTAAACCTCAAGGACAATCCCTTCTTCGCCAGGATGGGTAGAACCTGCAATCCATAATCTCTCTTGAGGCTTAAGTCCTAATCTTAAACCAACCCCGTAAGGCTCTTCTTTTAATTTTAAGTAATCCCCCAGATCGAATTTCATATTTCCGGTTATCTTAATCCTTTCTTTATCGACACCGAGATTAATTAATCTCTGAGCATCGGTCTGACTTTGAACACAAAAAAGATTAATCCTCTTAAAAACCTCCTTAACCAATGGTCGGATTATCATATATCCTTTATAAGACCTGTCTGAAATCCTCCCATTTACCACAACAATCGGAATATCTCTTTTAGATAAATAAAAGATTAGATTTGGCCAGATCTCTGTTTCCAGAATTACTAATATAACTGGGTTAATTTTTCTTAAAAATTTTTTAACTATAAAACTTAAATCCAGAGGAAGATAGGTTACAAAATCATCCTTTTGGGCAAACCTCTGAATAACCTTATTACCTGTAACTGTAACCGTAGAAAGGACAAATGGCTTCTTAGGAAAAGACTCCTTAAGTTTTTGTATCAATCCCTTGGCTACCATTGCCTCGCCTACACTTACCGCATGAATCCAGATAGCTTGATTTAAAGATAACCCTTTAGGTAGAAATCCAAAACGCATCCAGAAGCCGCGATGAAGCTTTCCTTTAATTAAATATATAGGTAAATAAAATAAAAAAATACCTATGGCGATTAAATCATATAAAAAGCTCATCTTGCCCTAGGGTGTGTTTTATCATAAATATTCTTTAGATGCTCAGTAGTAAGATGGGTGTAAATCTGAGTGGTAGAAAGATTAACATGGCCTAAAAGCTCCTGGACGCTCCTTAAATCCGCACCGCGATTTAAAAGATGGGTAGCAAAGGAATGCCTTATGGTATGTGCGGATACCTTCTGTTTGAGTCCGATAAGCTTTATATATTTTTTTACTACATTCCTTATCCCCCGCGCAGTCATCCGTTTTCCAAACTTATTTAAAAATAATGCCTGGGAATCTTCATCTTTTTTTTCTAAATATCTTCTTATCGCAGTAAGAGCAATCTCGCCAATCGGAACAAGACGCTCTTTTTTACCTTTCCCCATTACCTTAATTACCCCTCCTAAGAAATCCACATCCTCTTTATTTAAGGCAGTAAGTTCTGAGATCCTTATTCCGGTAGAATAAAAGGTCTCCAGGATCGCTCTATCACGAAGTCCATGCTTATCTTCAGGTAAAACAGACTCGATTAATCTGTTCATCTCTTCTTCAGTTAAAAATAAAGGAAGGTGTTTTTCCTGTTTAGGGGTTAAAAGACTCAAACTGGGGTTAATTTTTATGTAACCTTCGCGGGTTAAAAACTTAAAAAAAGACCTTAAGCTAGAGAGTCGACGGGCAATGGTACGATTATTTAAACCTTTTCCTTTAAGATAAGCGAGGTACCTTCTTAAAGCAAGATAATCGATTTTAGTTAAATCCGAATCTCCTAAAAACTCCGCAAGCTCCTCTAAATCCAGACGGTAATTTAACAGGGTATGCACAGAATAATTCTTTTCGATTTCTAAATAACGAATAAATTTATCGATATATTTTTTCATCAGTTTGTCTTTGCTTCCGGTAAGGTTTTGGTAGTAAATTTACATTTAGGAAAATTAGAACAACCGAAGAAAAATCCCTTTCTTGAACGTCGCTCAACCAGCTCACCCCCACAACCAGGTTCAGGACATTTTATCCCTGTAGTTATGGAACGGGAATTTTTACATTTAGGGAATCCAGAGCAACTTAAAAATTTCCCCTTTCTTCCCCATTTAATCACCATGGGCCTACCACAGCGCTCACAGATCTCTTCAGTAACTACTACCTGCTTCTTGATATTCTTTAGGGCAAAATCTAAACTTTCTTTAAAAGGCAGATAAAAATCCTTTAAAACCTTATTGCGCTCAATCCTTCCTTCTTCAATCTCATCAAGCTCATCTTCCATAAGAGCAGTAAAATTTACATCCATAATCTTAGGAAAATACTCTCCTAATAGATCGGAAACCTTTATCCCTAACTCAGTAGGATAAAAATATCCCTTAATCCGTCTAACATAGTTGCGTAAAAGAAGTGTAGAGATTATCGGGGCATAGGTCGAGGGTCGACCAATACCTTCCTCTTCTAAAGCCTTTACTAAAGAACTATCGGAAAATCTCGGAGGGGGCTTAGTAAAATGCTGGGAAGGAATGAGTCTTATCAATTCCAAAACCTCTCCTTCCTCCAGAGGCAAGATTAAAGAATCTTGTTCTTCTTTATCTTCATAGACTACCATAAAACCATCAAAGAGTAACTTTGTTGCGGTAGCCACAAAAAGATACTCTTCAGCCTGAATCTCCGCAGTGGTAACCAGATATCTGGCGGGATTCATCTGACTAGCAAGAAATCGATTATAGATAAGTTCATACAATTTATACTGATCTTGACTTAAATATTCCTTTAGGGTTTCGGGTGACCGCGAAATTAAGGTAGGTCTAATCGCCTCGTGTGCCTGTTGGGCAAGTTTTTTTACCTTGTAGACATTGGGCTTTTCCGGTAAGTAATCCTTACCATAATTACTTAAGATAAATTCTCTTACCTGTCTTATTGCCTCATCGGCTACCCGTACCGAATCAGTACGCATATAGGTAATTAAACCTACGGGTGAGTCCTGACCAATATCTATTCCTTCATAAAGCTGTTGGGCAATGATCATCGTCTTGGTGGCATTAAACCTTAATCGGTTAAACGCCTCCTGTTGAAGGGTGCTGGTGGTAAAAGGGGCAGAAGGATAACGTTTCTTCTCTGTCTGTTTTATGCCTTTTACTATAAATTGCTTATCCTTTATATCCTGGATTAATGCTTCTGCCTCGGTCTTATTCTTTATCTGTATCTTCTCATCCCGAATCCTTTCTAACCTTGCTAAAACCTTTTCTTCCGTACTAGAAGAATTAAGCTTTTTAAGCTCTGCCTCGATCTCCCAGTATTCCTGAGGAACAAAATCTTTAATCTGCCTTTCTCTATCAACAATTAATTTTAAAGCTACTGATTGAACCCTGCCCGCACTTAAACCCCGCGCAATCTTTTTCCAAAGTAAAGGGCTTAAATAATAACCGACAATTCTATCTAAGATCCGACGACCGATCTGTGCTTGTACCATATTAAGATCAAAATCCCTCGGATTCTTAAATGCCTCTAAGATTACAGAAGGGGTAATCTCATGAAAGATAACCCTTAAAACCTCTTTATCCTTAAAGAGCCTTTCCTTAAGATGCCAACCAATCGCCTCACCTTCGCGGTCAGGGTCGGTAGCCACATAAATCTTATCCTTATTCTTGGATTCTTTCTTTAATCTTAAGAGGATCTCTTTTCTTGCCGGTATCACCTCATAACAAGGCTCAAAATTATTCTTAATATCTACCCCTAACTGCTTTTCCGGTAGATCAATAACATGCCCCATCGATGGAATCACTACAAACCTATCACCTAAAATCTTGCCGATTGTCCTTGCCTTAGTAGGTGATTCTACAATTACCAAATTTTTCTTATCCATCTATTCTTTTACAAATTGTTTTCCTGGAAGTTGTTTTATTAAACCCTTCATCTCTAATTCTAAAATAATCCTTAAAACCCAAGATAGCTCAAGATCGGTCTTTTCTACGATCTCCTCTAAACTCACCGGTTCCTCAGCAATTAGATCATATATAATTTTTTCTTCTAATGTTAACTCTGGTCTAAGGCTTTTGTTCGAGTTATCTTTGTTCTGAGAAATAATTCCAGAAAATCCAAACTCCTCTAAGATATCCTCGACTGAAGAAACTAACCTTGCTCCCTGTTTAATTAATTCGTTTGTACCAAAGGAATTAAACGAATCTATCTTCCCCGGTAAAGCAAAGACCTCCCTTCCCTGTTCCAATGCAAAATCCGCGGTAATCAAGGCACCGCTATTCTGACCTGCCTCAATCACCAATACCGCTAAACTTAGACCACTGATTATCCGATTTCGACAAGGAAAATTTTGTTTTAAAGGTAAGGTATTCAAAGGAAACTCTGAGATTACTGCTCCGGATTCGGAAATCTCATTAATTAATCCTTTATTCTCTGGAGGGTAAATATGTAAAAAACCGCTTCCCATTACTGCCAAGGTGCGGCCTTTTGCCTTTAGAGCTCCGCGATGAGCTACCGTGTCAATACCCCTAGCTATCCCGGAGATAATCGTAAAACCCTTCTTGGCTAAAGCATAAGCGAATTTCTCTGCCGAGGATATCCCATAAAAGGTGGGCCGGCGTGTTCCTACAATCGCTAAACCTAAATTGTCTTTTTCTTCTATCTTTCCTTTAATATAAAGTACCAAGGGTGGATCGGCGATATTCCTTAGATTCTGAGGGTAATCCTCATCCATTAAGGTGGTAATCTTAATTCCTAATTTTTTGGCTAAATTAAGTTCGTAAGTCAGATCCTTTTCTTTAAGCGCAGAGATCCGCTGGGCAAACCCTTCTCCGATACCGGAGAAAGAAACGAGCTTTTCTAAAGAGGCGTTAAGAATCTTCTGAGGTTTATCAAAATAATCTAAGAGCTTCTTAAGGCGAATCGTTCCAAGATTCCCGGCCAGATTCAACATAATCAAAGCTTCCTTCTCAGTCATCTTTTCTTTTTGATAAGCCTTAAAACCTTCTCTACCACCTCTTTTACCGAAAGCTTAGAGGTATCAATTATCTTATCTGCCTGGGCATAATAAGGAGCACGTAATTTTAACAATAGCTCTATCTGTCTTTTAGGATCGGGCACATTTAATAAAGGCCGATGGGTATAGCCTGAGGTTCTTTTAAGGATCACCTCGGCAGAAGCAGAGAGACAGATCATTATTCCAGTTTCTTTCATTAACCTTATATTATCTTTATCAATTACAATTCCTCCACCGCAGGCAACCACAAATTTTTTCTCCTTTGCCACCTCTTTTAAAACCTCCTTTTCTTTGCGTCTAAAATAAGGCTCGCCCTCTTTAGCAAAGATTTCACTAATGGTGCGTTTTTCTTTCAATTCAATCAACTCATCTAAATCCACAAATCTCCACTTCTTTTTTTTGGCTAATTCCTTACCTACCACAGTCTTACCTGTGCCCATAAATCCTACAAGATAGATATTACCCATCTTCCTTAATTTAGGGACGGTCCCTAGATTTAAAAGAGGGCCGTCCCTTCAAAAGATTATTCTTGATATGCAGTAAGAATTATTTCTGTTAGATTCTGACGCGCCAGTTTGCTTAAAGGATAAAACAGGTTATACCATCTGCCATTCTTAGCCTTCTGTTGAGGCATGGCTAAGAATAACCCCTTTTTACCCTGTAACAAACGTAAACCCCTCACCACAAAATCTCCTATTGCAATATCCACAAAAGCCTTAATCTTAGAATCTGTATCGAAACGATACAAACGCATAACCTTTAATTCTGCCATCCTTACCACCTCCTTCTACTTTAATAGACGAAGGAGTTGGTATTTTCTTACCCAAATCTTAAACATAAGCCTTTAACCCATTTAATGAACCTTTCATTTTTAAGATAATCTCTTCTATGCCCTTTAGAGTCACCGGGCCAATCTGATTTGCTTTAAAGTTATATGCCCTGCCAAATAGAACCTTAAAATATGGTCTTTGCTTTTGTCTATGGATAACTACGGGTAATATATCCTTTCCTGAACGTAAACAAAAGAGTGCAAACCCCTTACTTAGATAACCCGGATAAAAAACAGTAACACTTTCTTTTTTCAGCACCTTAAATGCTAAACGAAATCCCTTGATATCGGGGGTCTCAGGATCCAAAGGATAACAGCCCAATCTTAAAAGAAGCCATCTTAAAATAGAGGGTTTGCTCCCTAAATCTGCAACCGCCCAGTATATCCTTAAGGGTAACGCTGCCTCTAAAGCTAAACATTCTAAAAGATGGCTATTTTCCCATAAGAGGATAAATCCTTTTTTTCTAGGGATATCATGTTGATTATAAACCCTTAAGCCCCATACCGCCCTAAAAACTAAATTAAATACTACCTTAGGTATAAGAAACACTAAAAACTACCTTAATCCTTTCTGATAATTTTGATAATTCTTCTGTATTTGGTTTAAGGAATCACTACCGAATTTTTCCAAGAACGCATCCGTTAATACAAAGGCAACCGCCGACTCAGCAATTACCCCTGCAGATTCTACTACACAGATATCCGAACGCTGAACCACCGCCTTAGCTGGTTTTTTGTTAAGGATATTAACTGAATCTAATGGCTTAAGTAAAGTAGAGATGGGTTTCATACAGGCTTTAATAATAATCTCCTCTCCATTAGAGATACCCCCTTCAATACCTCCAGCATTATTGGTTTTACGGAAATAACCTTTAACTTTGTTATAATATATTGCATCATGAACCTCAGAGCCAAATCTTTCTGCATAACCAAAACCCAGACCGATCTCCATCGCCTTTATTCCGGGAATAGCCATAATCTCTTTAGCTAATCTGGCGTCTAAGCGCCGGTCAGGCTGAACATAACTACCCAATCCTACGGGAACATTCTTTGCCCTTACCTCAAATATTCCTCCCAATGTATCTTTATTTTTTATTGTCTGCTTAATCCTTTCCTTCATGGCTGATATTTCTTCCTGGCCACCAATAGATAATACCTTACTAATAATTTTAATCTTAAATTTATTTAAAAATAGCTTACATATCGCACCCACTGCTACTGTAGAAACCGTAGACCTTGCCGAGGCACGTTCTAAAACATTCCCAATATCAGCGAATCCATATTTTAAAACCCCTGCTAAATCCGCATGTCCGGGTCGGGGAGAAAGAACCTTAGGAAGTCTTTCGATACTATAATCTTTATTCTCTACCAGAATAGTAATCGGGCTACCTAAGGTAAGACCTTTTCTTATTCCCGAGATTATTTGCGCTTTATCTTTTTCTATCTGCATGCGTGTACCCCGCCCAAATCCGGATTGCCTGCGCCTTAATTCATGATTAATAAAATCTAAATCTATCTTTAGTCCTGCAGGCATCCCCTCTAAAACGGCTACCATTGCCCTTCCATGTGATTCTCCGGCAGTTAGATATCTTAACATTATTACCTCCTATCTTTATCTATTTCCATAATCCCCGCTTATTCTGCCTTGCTTCCTGATAGAGCCTTAAGAAAAGCTGTGCATATTTTACATTAGGTGGAACAGTCATAAGATTAGCATAACCTTCTTTTATTATCTCAGCATTAACAAAAGTCCCATCCTTTAAATAAACATAGGCAAGGAGCCTTCCATATTTATCGTATCTTTCTACATCAAACTCTAACCTTACCCGCTTATCCTCTACCAGATTCCGCGTAAACTCATAGGCTTTTATCCCAAGTTGCTTAATTGTGATGATATCCTTCTTTGTTCTTTGACTATCCTTATATAATTTATCTGATTGATGCATCTCAGGGGTATCTATACCAATAAGCCGTACCCGCTGACCATTTTCTAACTGCAGGGTATCCCCATCGATTACCCTTTTTACTAAGATATCATTATAATTATAAGTTTTTCCAAAGAAAAAACCAATCCCGGGCTTTAAAGAAGGCTGCTTATGATTGGTACAGGAATAATTACCACTAATGAAAAAAATAAGACTGATTATAATAAATTTTCTAAAAAGATTCATATCTAAGTTATCTATTCTACTATTTTTATCCGATAAATCAATAATTATTAGGAGATATTAGCACTGATATAGGTACATCGTATCCAGTTTTGACTTCTTCTTTATAACATTCTTTAAGCACTGTTTCAAGTCTTATTGGCGGCAGATTAAGCAGGCCCTCATCTACTTCTGGAAATCTCTCTCTTAATATCTCAACTGGAGATTTATTGTCTCGGTATCTGTTTTTCCTTATGTAATTAAAGTAAATGCCAAGCAGGGACATTCCTTATCCTAAAGCATAGTCTGTCCCCCCTTAGATAAGATATTAAAAACTTTCACTTAAGAAATATAACTTATCCTTGCCAATTATCTGCCTCTTGAGCTCAAGAAGTTAAAAAAGAAAAAGATTTTTAGTCAAAATTATGCAAGGGATAAATCAAGCTTAAGACCAGCCTAAAAATCATCTAACCGAAAGGGACATTCTTCCGATGGGATAGAAACACGGCCCCTGATGGGATGAAGGAACGTCCCTAATTATCCTTATTAGGAGATATTATCATATTGCAGTTAAAGGATTTTAGATTATAATAATCTTATGATTTATGATCCCTTTCAAAAAGAGGCGATAGATTATATTAATCAGGGCTTTTCGGTAATTGTCTCTGCACCCACTGGAGCAGGAAAAACAGCGATTGCGGAACACATAATTAAAAGCTGTCTTGAAAAAAATATCGGGGTTATCTATACTGCTCCCTTAAAAGCCCTTTCTAATCAAAAATTCCGGGATTTTCAAAATCAATTTGGTCAAAATATCGGCATCTTAACGGGCGATGTTACAATTAATCAAGATGCACCAGTTTTAATTATGACTACTGAAATCTTCCGCAATAAGCTCTTAGATGAACCACAAAGTCTTAAAAAATATTTATGGGTAATCTTTGATGAAATCCATTATATTGATAATCCTGAACGAGGAACTGTATGGGAAGAATCACTTATATTTTTACCATCCCATATGAATATCTTAGGTCTTTCTGCCACCATACCCAATATAAAAGAGTTTGTTGAATGGCTTAAGTCTATCCATAAGAAAGAGATAAAAGTAGTGATTGAAGAAAGAAGGCCGGTTCCTTTACATTTTTTCTTTCAATGCGGTAATGAAATCATTGAACGCTTTGAGGATTTAAAAAGAATGCATATAAAAAAGGCTAATAAATTAAATACCCTTATAAACTATATCCGTCAAAAAAATCATCTTCCTTGTATATATTTTGTTTTCGGAAGAAAAAAGGCAGAGGAATTAGCCGAAGAATTGCATGGCCTTGATTTTCTTAATCATAAGGAGCGCCAACAGATTATTTCATTATACCATTCCTTATGCCAACGTTTTGATTTAAAAAATGAAAGGTCTGCACAACTTATCTATCCGCTTATCCAGAAAGGTATAGGTTATCATCATGCAGGGATGCTTCCTACCTTAAAAGAGGTAATCGAAAGATTATTTACCAGTCGACTTCTTAAGGTTATTTTTACTACCGAAACCTTTGCCTTAGGAATAAATATGCCCAGCCGTTCAGTAATCTTTGATGACTTAAGAAAATTCTATGGAAGGTACATGCGTACTTTAAAAACCCGTGATTTTTATCAGATGGCAGGAAGAGCAGGAAGGCGCGGTTTAGATAAGGAGGGCTTTGTCTATTGCCGAATAAATCTTAAACGCATAAGCTTAGAGGAGATTAAGCAGATAATTTATGGCAGACCAGAGGAGGTAAAAAGTCAATTTAACAGCTGTTATGCTACCATTCTTAATCTTTATGAAAGATATCAGGAAGATTTATTTAAGATCTACCCTTTATCCCTGCATTACTTCCAGGCAAAAAAATATCAAAAAAAAGAAGCCTTAAGATTATTAGAAGCAAAATTAAGTTTATTAAAAGAATCAGATTATATTAAGGATGGAAAATTAACCCCGAAAGCTAATTTTGCTAAAAACGTATATGGTTATGAATTAATCTTAAGTGAGCTCTACAGTCAAAATATATTAGAACAGCTCGATGAGTTTGGTTTAGGGGTATTGGCAGTGGCAGTTGCCTTTGAGCCACGTAAGCATCAGGTCATGCCTTCTATATCTAAAACCAGCCGAAGGATAAAGATGGTCTGCGAGGAAATATACGAGCAAATAAAACATAAAGAAAATCATTATCGGATATATCCATTAAGTAAACCACCCTATTTTCATTTAAGTAACTCGGTAGAGGCATGGTTAAGGGGAAGTAGTTTTAATAAAATTGTGCAACTTACCGATACGGATGAAGGAGAACTGGTGCGTTATTTTCGTATGGGTATCCAGATCTTAAGGGAGATTCTTGAGGCAAAGGTTTCTTCTTATATCTTAAAAGAAAGAGTAAAAGAAACCCTTCGCGTTTTAAAGCGTGATATTATTGATGCGGAAAGGCAACTGCGCGAAGGTTAAAATCAAAAATATAACCTCAAAAATAGTCATACCTGCATAAACTCTTTAATGCTTTTAGAAGCTTTACGGGACTTTGACAGTTGGCCTTCCAAATTTCCTCTTTTATCGACGAGAGAGCTAAAACTCACCCCTGACGGGACACAACACTTGGATTTTCTTTGTAGGAGATAATTCTGGGTGGTGGGGCAA